>JAQIBN010000059.1 GCA_027859095.1 Spirochaetia bacterium
ATTCTTGAAAATTTGTTGATCCCTGGAAAGAGGTCTACCACAAATAAACAGATAAGAAGCAAGGAACTTCCATCAATTTTGCACAATGGGTGAATCACTTATATGATCGAAAAGAGCCATAATAAATAACAGCCTGGTCGGGACTTCGTCCCCTGGTCGGAAGCAAGCTTCCTGCTCGGGTATGCATCCTGACCTGCTCGGCAATGAGTCGTACCGGAAGAGCGAAGCGATGAGGAACGATCTCAGCAACCTAAGGAGAAATAAATGAGTTATAAATTAGATACACTGGCACTTCATGCAGGTGCAGTTATAGATGAAACCGGATCAAGAGCAGTACCAGTTCACAGAACAACTGCATATATGTTTAAAAATACTGAACATGCCGCAAACCTTTTTGCACTTAAAGAACTTGGCAATATTTATACAAGACTTCAGAATCCTACTCAGGATGTACTGGAGAAAAGAGTTGCAGCTTTAGAAGGAGGTGCAGCAGCCCTTGCACTTGCATCGGGAACTTCCGCAATATTCTACACCGCAGTTAACATCTGCGGAAATGGGGATGAGATTGTTGCTGCTGTCAATCTCTACGGCGGGACCTTCACAATGTTTAAAAATATTCTACCGGAACTTGGTATAACAGTAAAATTTGTAGACCCCCTGAAGCCCGAAGAATTTGAAAAAGCAATTAGTGACAAAACAAGACTTTTATATACAGAAGTTATTGGTAACCCTGCACTTGATGTAGCAGACATAAGCGCAATATCAAAAGTTGCTAAAAAACATAAGCTACCTCTGGCTGTAGATTCAACTTTCACAACACCATATCTTATCCGTCCAATTGAACATGGGGCAGATATTGTTATACACTCCCTTTCCAAGTGGATGGGCGGACATGGTACAGGTATAGGTGGAATAGTCGTAGATAGTGGAAAGTTTGACTGGACTGACGACAAGTTTCGTCTGTACAATGAGCCGGATGGTTCCTATCATGATATTAGATTTGCCAGAGATCTGGGAGATTTAAATCCTCTTGCATTTATTCTTAGAATGAGGCTTGTACCTCTACGAAATCTGGGAGCCTGTATAAGCCCGGATAATGCATGGATGTTCCTTCAGGGAATAGAGACCCTTGGGTTAAGAATGGAAAGGCACTGTGAGAATGCACAAAAAGTAGCAGAACACCTTGAAAAACATTCTGCTGTTAGTTGGATACGATACCCTGGTCTTAAAAATGATCCTGGGAATGAAGTATCTACCAGACAATTCGGTAAAGGATACGGAGGAATGGTAGTTTTTGGAGTAAAAAGCGGCTTAAAAGGTGGATCAGAATTTATTAATAAACTGGAACTTATTTCACACCTGGCCAATGTGGGAGATGCAAAGACCCTTGCAATTCATCCTGCAAGTACCACACACTCACAATTAACAGAGAAGGATCAGGCTTCCGGTGGTATTACACCTGACCTAATAAGACTGTCTGTTGGTATTGAAGATATTGATGATATAATAAGCGACATAGATCAGGCTCTGAATAGTTAGTAGAAACAATCATATAAAGAGGGAAATATGGCTATTATTGTACCGGAAAATTATCATGCAAAGCAGGCCCTGGAAAACGCCAGGGTTCATTGCATCTCATCTTTTAATGCACAAAAACAGGACTTCCGCCCCCTTCGAATAGCTATACTTAATATTATGCCGGAAGCTAATACTTACGAGTACAATATACTTTTTCCAATTGGCAGAGCAATTATACAGATTGAGCCGGTATGGATCAGACTTAAAACACATGCATACAAGAGTACAAGTAAAGAACATCTTGATGAACTCTATATATCCTTTGAAGAAGCTATAAAATACAAAGGCCTGGATGGCTTAATTATTACAGGTGCACCTGTAGAAGAAAAATCCTTCAAAGATGTATGGTTTTGGGATGAACTTTCAGGAATACTGGATTATGCAAAAGATAATATTGCTTCCACCCTGGGTATCTGTTGGGGTGGACTTGCTTTGGCTAACTATATTGGAATTGATAAAATGCTCTTTGATAAAAAGTTATTTGGGGTATACCCTTTGGATAATATAGACAGGAACAATAGAATAACAGGAGATCTGGATGATGTCTTTATGTCTCCCCAGTCCCGTCATGCAGGAATAAGCGATAAAGTTCTGGAAGCTGAAAGGGATAAGGGAAATATAAGCCTACTGGCCCATTCTGATGAAGCTGGTTATGTAATATTTGAAACTACTGATAAATCTTTTATAATGCATCTTGGGCATCCTGAGTATGAAACAGACAGACTTGTAAATGAATATAAAAGGGATCTTGCAAAAGGTCGACCAGATGTCCCAATGCCACTGAATCTCAACATTAACGACCCAAAAAATAACTGGAGGGGTCACAGCCTTGAATTCTTCCAACAATGGGTCAAGGATGTTTATATCAGGACACCTTATGAGATATAGCTCTTATAAATGGCTCTAGATGCTTGATACGCAGCAGTCCTTTCTCATATAATCTCGAATATGAAAAATGTCTCTGTTATAGGTGCTGGTCCTACAGGACTTTTTGCCTCTTATCTTCTTCTTAAAGAAGGCTATTCTGTAGATCTTTATGATCAAAAAAATAAAGCAGGACGCAAACTTCTTTTAGCAGGGAAAAGTGGCCTGAATATAACAAATACAAAGGATTTGGAAACTTTTTCTGCTGCATATGGAAATAATGAAAGACAAATGAGCCCTGCCTTAACTCATTTTACCCCGTCAGATCTTCGTCTTTGGATGAAACAATTAGGTATTGAAACTTTTGAAGGAACAACAGGTCTTGTTTTTCTTGTTTCATCCGGTTCGGAAACATTACTGTCCCGGTGGATGGAATCTTTGGAATCCAATAGTAATTTTAAATTTCATCCCGAACACTGCCTGGTTAATATCGAAAAGGGATCACTTTTTTTAAAGAATGAAAATCAGATTATTATACTCAAAGCCCCTTTGGTGATAATGGGAATGGGTGGAGCGAGTTATCCAAAAACAGGATCCGATGGGAAATGGGGTAAATTTATAAATAGTATGGATCTTGAGACAAAACCATTTAAGCCAATGAACTGCGGATTTGAATGTTCCTGGTCTCCTTTTTTTAAGGAAAATATAAATCATTCAGCCTTGAAAAATATAAAACTGACTTTTAATAAGAACTCAATAAGAGGGGAAGCCATTATCACACCATATGGTCTTGAGGGAAGTCCTATTTATCGCTTCAGTCGGGAAATAAGGGATTCCATTGAGCAGGCTGGTAAAGCCAGTATCTTTCTGGATTTAACTCCAGATCTTTCTCTAACTGAGGTTATGGATAAATTGAATAACAAGAGGGGTAAAAACAGTATATCCAACCATCTCCGAAAACAACTAAAACTTTCAAAGACAAAAATCTATCTACTTAGAGAGCTAAGCAAAAAAGACATATTTAATGATTTAAACAGCCTGGCACAAACCATTAAGAACCTTCCGGTAATCCTTGAAAGCCCACGTCCTATTGAGGAGGCAATTTCAAGTTCCGGAGGGATTTCTTTTAAGGAACTTGATAATTTCTTTATGCTTAAAAAATATCCCGGTTGGTTTACTGCCGGCGAGATGGTTGACTGGGATGCTCCAACTGGAGGCTATCTGTTGCAGGGTTGCTTTTCAACAGCTTATATGGCAGTGGAAGGAATAAAAATATTTGCAGATTAGTCCCCCAACTCTCAGGTTTCTCCTGGTTTAGATTTTCAAGTATGATCTACAGCTATAACAACATTTCCAATTTTTTGACCCCTTTCAACATAGTTATACGCTTCCACAATTTTATCCAGGGGATATTTTCTGTCTACTACTGGTTTGAACTTTCCTTCTTCTATAAGCTTTTTGATAAACCTAATTCTGAGGAGATATAAACACCACCGGATTGTAACAGTGATTTACAGTTTGCAAATGAACTTTTACCAACAGTATCAAAGACAAAATTGTAGTCTTGAGCATCTTTTGTAAAATCCTCTTTTGTATAATCAATTACTTTATCAGCTCCCAGGGATTTTACTAATTCCATATTTTATGAATTGCAAACTGCAGTTACATAAACACCAAAATATTTTAGAAATTGAACTACTGCAGAACCAATAGCACCTGTGGCACCATTAACAAGAACTTTTTGTCCACTTTTAATATCCACTTTGTTGATAAAATTATAGGCATAATGTGCACCTTCAATACTAGCCGCTGCCTGCTCATATGTTAAATTCTCCGGCATTAGAGCAAGAGCCTTGTCTTTTGATATTGTCATGTATTGGGCATGAGACTGCAGCCCTGTATCATCAAATCCAAAAACCTTGTCATCAACCTTATAAGTGTTTACATTATCCCCAACAGCTTCAATTTTACCGGCGAATTCAGTACCAGGAATAAGCTTTTTTGGTTTAAATACTCCTGTAACAAATCTCATAATAAATGGTTTGGCTCTGAGTATTGCGCAGTCAGTTCGATTTACCGTTGCGGCATATATTTTTATTAGTAGTTCATTGTCCTTAGGATCAGGTTTTTCAACATTACCCAGTTTAAGATTCTCCGGATTGCCATACTTTGAGCAGATAATCGCTTTCATAATTTTCCCTTTTATTGATCTAATAATAATTTAATAACCTTATCACCATTAACACCTATACATACATTTACTTTAGGACGCCCCCTCCAGGGAAGAAGGGCGTTATTACCTTCCTGATCCGTATTACCAATTGAAGGCCAGGTCTTTCCTCTACCTACACCATCAGAAATATTAACCTTAACAGGCCATTTGGATGTTTCAAATAAACTCCTGTCAAGAAGAAAGGCAATTGCAGAAGAGTCATGTACAAAAATACCATTTATATTATTACGCATATTCACCTGATGAGTAACATCCAGACCAACCATTGTAACTGGCCAGGTGGCACTAAAAACGAGATCCGCTGCTTCTGGATCATTGAGAATATTAGCCTCGGCTGCAGGTGTTCCATCCAGAGCCTGTGTTTTTGGAGGATCCAGATCAATATTCCCCTGTCCATCATCTCCATGAACAAATGGGACAGGCTCGGAATAGGGCCTGTTCAGCGGATTAGAAGCCCCCTTCACTACTGGGATATCTGAACGTTCAGATATTTCTAATATTCTTCTTTCAATTTATCAGCATCAAACATATCAATCTTCACAGAACCCAATAGTTTATCTGTTATTGGAGTTTTTTCTTTACTTTTAACATCTTTTGCGGTTTTATCAGTTGTTAGATAATAGAAATAGTTTTCTACCTGCAGAGCAGAAAAAGAAGAATACATCACATCTTACATCCATCTATAGCAACATATTTTTCCCAATTAAATTCTAGGTATAAAAGACAGAAAGAATCATGGTAAAGCGGAAAATTAATCAAAGAAAAGTGTTTAATAGGGAAACCTTTCTAAACTTCTAGTTGGTGCATTTATAATTAAAATGATAAATCTCTCTGACTATACAGCTGAAAAATATGCATTAAGCTTTGGAAGATCTATTCCTGTTACCTTAAGTGTCACTTCCTGATCAAGTGATCTGCTTTTTTGAACAGGGATTACTGTTTCAAAACCGATTTCAGGAACAATTACAGTATCTGATCTCTCACGTTTATCAACAATTATTCCCTTTCCCTCCCATCCTGGATTTTGAAGCAGGTAAACAAGTGTCCAGTGCTTGTTTGAAAGTCTTTCAAGCTTCTGCACGGCTGATGTT
This sequence comes from Spirochaetia bacterium, assembly GCA_027859095.1. Taxonomy (GTDB): domain Bacteria; phylum Spirochaetota; class Spirochaetia; order B11-G9; family B11-G9; genus JAJRQE01. The sequence goes on from JAQIBN010000059.1 coordinate 5,767, forward strand.
CCGGCTGAAGCTTTCCCGATTCTGGTAATTATTTCATCATCTGTGAGTAATGGTTTTCCCGCCAGTGAAAGTCTTAACTGGTGGTGAGCTCCAAGATCCAGGTAGCGCCTGAGCGGGCTCGTTACACGGCTGTAGGCTGCAAGTCCGAGCCCTGAATGTTCGTCAGGCTGGGATTTTACAATACCGAAGTTCATTTGTCTTCTGCGCGAAAACATTTCAGCAAGGCTGGCTTTGTCATCACCCTGCACAGCTTGCTGCATTGACAGCCCTGTTGATTCGGATTCGACTGTCTGTCCTCCTGCCTGTGTGGAAAATATAAAAGGTATTCCCCTATCCACTGCATAAGAGGCCGCACTTTCTCCTGCCATAAGCATGGCTTCCATAATCATTTTAGTTGAATCAAGATGTTGGTACGGGGTAATGGAAACCTTATTTTCTCTTACCTTTATACTTACTTCAGGGAAATTGAAAAAAGAAGCGCCCCTTGATGTTCTATATTTTTTATGCTTCATCGCAATCTCAAAGATTTTGTTAAATGGATAAGAGGCTATAAGCTCCTGTGCTTGATGATATGTAATTCTTTTTACCCTGATTCTTGAAAAATAAATGCCGCAATTCATGATTGAACCGTCATCATTCTGTTTAATACAAAAAGAAAGTGCCGGTGATTCGTAATTAAGTCCAAGACCGAAGGATTCGGTATAATCACTAGCAAGCATCGGTATTTTTATTTCAGGGAGATAGATATTGGCTCCCTGATTCATTGCATAATTATCAGCTTCAGAGCCTGGATTAACCGTGCATGATGGATCGGCAGTATGAACCCAAAGTTTTCCATCTTCAAAACTAATAGCATCGTCAGGGTCTGTATTTCCTTCAGCATCAACCGCATATGCGTCAAGATGTGTAAGATCCAGTCTGTCTCCTGTGATTATTTCATTGTTCAGATCTTGAACTGCAGGGTAATTATTATTAACTGAAAATCCGAACCTGCTTATATAAGGATTTACAGAATAATCCCAGTACTTAAGCTTAAGCAGCAGCGCGTGAGCGTTTTCAACTGTTTCCTGTATCTTGAGATCTTTAAGCAGTCTGCATCTTCCCTGTTTCCCAAGGGCAAATTGCTCAAGATCACACATATGCTTATTGTCATTCGCACTTATTTCTCCCTTTTTAACCTTTATGGTAAAATCAAGCCATTGGGATTTTTTATCCGCTTTCAGTTTTCTTGATGCAGTATCTTTTTCGACTTCAATATCTGTTCGAATGATTATTTTATCTACAGATCCGGTAATATAAAGGCCGTCAAGCAGATTGGCACAAATAGCCCATGCGCTTTCCGGTGTGTACTTTTCATAGGCAAGTTCTGCCAGTTCTTTCAAGTCTACAGATTCTCCCTGGAGAATACTACATGCTTCTTTAATCTGATCCGTTTTATTCTTGAGTTTCATTAAAATAGCGAGATCGGCGACCGGACCGGGATGAAGAAAAGTAATATCCTTTACTCTGACCAGAACGGTTTTTTTATCTGCAATCTCAATTTCGATCTTTTCATTTATGTTTATAACTTTTGCAGGGCCTGATTTATAGAGAACAAGGCTGCCTTTTTTGAATTCGTTTTCAGTTTTATGATCCATTAAAAATCCTTTATCTTAAAAATGAATAACAAATTATACTAAAAAAATATGAAAAAATATACAATTAAAAGTTCAATGATTAATCTAGTTTCTTGTCTATTAAATTATGTAATGTGTATTGAAAGGTTCCTGGTAGTATCTGTTTATTAAAACTTATTGGCAGGAAAATGTCTGTTTATAAGAATATTCTTTATATCTTCCCATTTTTTATTCCCCCAGTCTAATTAAATTTTATCATGGGAAGTTCCGGGAAGATAGTCATTTTTACACTTTTTCTACAGCCTCAACGTTAAGCTGAACTGCTGCGCAGTAACCCTGGACTTAATTCATAGTTGCAATTCTAAACAATTAATACTTCGCAGTCTGTTCCAGCGCTATGCTAAGTCTTTCTTCATTTCTATTCTCTTATCACATCCCAGGCTGGATTTGTCCTCGCTGGAATTGTATTCATTAATATATCAAAATTCTTCAACGTATCTTTCTTTTTACTTTTCAGTTCATTTCTAAAAAATTTATTTGTTTCTAATTCTGCCAGTTCTTTTGTAAAAGTATATAAAGCAAACTGATTGATTGAAACTCCCTGTAGTATTGCAAATTTTTCAATTCTTTCTTTTAGATCCTCTGGCACCCGGATAGTCATAACATTCTTATTCTTTTTCATGATTACTCCTCCATTTGTATAAGAAATCACTGGGGGTAATAATTTCGAATGAATCAAGTATCAATTCATTACCTATAGTAAAATCCCTTATATTCTTTGTAATTAAGTATCTGCTTCCACTATTGAAAGCTAACTCAGCAAATATATTGTCTTTTTCATCTTTAAGGTTTGGTCTCCATAAATAATTCATTACAAATGGCTCAGATACCAATGCAATAAATTCTAATACTGTATCAATTTCATCTTCAGTTTTTTTAATAAAATCCAATGATCTCTTTCTTTTTAAAACATCCTGGTATTCTTTATAAACAGGTATTGAGATCGCAAGAGATAAATCTCCGGGCCTTATCATCTTCAATATTTGATGTGATGCACCTGTACTGCTGTATAAAGCTTGAAATAGTATATTTGTATCAACAGTAACTCTCATGCTATAGTGATAGCATATATAACATCATTATACAAGTTTTAAACTATTTTCCTCATATTTTTGCTTCCACCGGAGGTTAGAACAGTTGTAAGAACAGTATTATTTATTATTGTATAGATTTTAACGGAATTCTAACTCCAAAGTCAATTTCCACCACTGGGGTTTCCTGAATTAATATGTTATCTCTGTTTTTATATGCTTCAGTTGGCAATAATAATTTATTGTACCCGGAAAAAATTAACGGTTGAGCTGAGTCGCTGGAAATGCGCCAGCATTTTACCGTCGAATCTCCAGCGATTTTGTTATGTGAATTATTTATGCACTGGGTAAAAGTTCCTGGGAGAATATCAAAAAAGTCGTAAAGATACCTTCAACTGATTCTGAATCGTCCTTAATGGACACGGTACACATGCACCCGGTGAAACAGATCCGGGTCTTCCAGCGGCAACCCCGGAAATTTTTTGGTTTTCTCCGTTAGCTGCCATTTACCATCATTTTCCAGGGTTTCGAACTTTTCTTTATACCCTTTCGGTGCATAGACATCTTCCAATAGGCTGAAAAATATATAGCCGCCCGGGCGCACCACACGCACCAACTCCTCGAAGGCACTTGCTGGGGCATGACCTGCGGTGAAGACCCCGATGGACTGGCAAGCGCCGAAATGATCGGAAGGGAAATCCAGCTTCTCGCCGAGAATCATTTGATGAAGAAACGTATAGATATTACGTTCGCGGGCCTTCTTCAGCATGCCCTCGGACAGATCTACACCGACCTGTTCCCGGTACCCCAGCGCATCGAGGACAGACCCCATTAATCCTGTTCCTGCACCGGCATCGAGTATCGGCGTAATATCTGGCATCACGTATTTTCCAAACAGGCCAGCAGCAACGGCCGGAATCTGATAGCCGAATGAAGTGACATGCTCGTCGTATTTTCCAGCCCACAGATCGTAGGCTTCCTTCAAATCATGATTATCTTTGGCAGAATACACTTTCTGTAAATATTCACCACTTTCTTCTTTTACCATTCAGTCGTCTCCTTGTTTTTTTCTGATTTCCCATCAAAAGAATTTCTTATTGTCAATCCTCATGTTGCAGCCAGAAGCGTCTATCCTTTCTCAGCAATCCATGAACTTTCCATGTTACAATTTATTATCTGAGAAAGGCATATTTTCATGTACGGCCGTTCCTTATATCCCTTACCGGTTGTTATTGTACTCAATAGGACATCGTTTACATTTATTTACGCACATCCTTTAGAGTTTTAATATATTCTTGTATTCATTATATCATAGATCTTGTAGCTTTAACTACCATTTTCCATGCTATGGGTAATTCAGCTTACCATTTCCAATAATTGACTTTGCCGGGAATACAGGTATTCCAACTGCCGATCTTGATACATTAGAAGGTGTCCTGGGAGGTGGAATTGTGAATCGGCCATAAAGTGATGTGGGTAAGAATCACTTCTATATTTTACTTATATACATGTCGGATTCTACCCCCAGAGTCAAATTCGTCCCATGGGTGTTCTTTCTTTAAATTATAAACATTATTGCCTGATTTGTTGGCAGTTGTTAGCAAAGATATTCTTCTTACCAGATGTACTCTATAGGACATCGTTTACATTTATCCAAGTCTCATCTTTTGTAATTCAAACAACACAATCAAAATTATACCACAGATTTTGTCAGTTCCAGCGTCTTGTTCAAGTAAGCCCTGCGGGCGGCATCTAACTTAATAAGACTCAACCTCAGACACAAAATAATCCATCCTAATCTCCATCGGTTAAAATACTAACCAAACAAACAAACTAAAGGAGATCAGAATGGAAAAATCAGAAAACTGGTATAAACAATTCACTGACAAGC
>JAQIBN010000124.1 GCA_027859095.1 Spirochaetia bacterium
TAGAACATAGTTCAGTATCGGCAGTGTCTAATGTGGAAGAATTTCTACATTAGTTGGAAAAGCCATGGGACGGCATATATTCAGGATCGGCACATTAAAAAATCGGTGAAACTACTAAATTCTCTTTTGGCTGTAATTTATTGTCAGTACGGGAGTGAAGGTCTGTAATAACAGCAAAGGATAATAAATGTTGACTAATTCATATAAAGTCTATCAACACTTTCATGCATTCGAGTAAAATGAATGGATAGTTTATAAAGGAATAAGTAAAATCCAAACTGTGAAAGAGAGAATTCTCTTCGAGATTCTAACTCTTCACGCTTTACCATTGCACTATCACAATTTAGTATTCTATCTAAGAATATCAAGGATTCTTCTTCAATACCCTGTCCTATTGGTAGATAAAAAATCTGAGTAATTATTTGCTTTCTAATTGCAGAAAGATGGTCTTCTATTGAATTTTCAGTATAGACACCCATTTTTATTAGAAATTGTGAATATTTAGTTATTGATACAATTGGTGCATAGATAAGATTTGTTTTGTATTTTCTAATATTAGATAAATCGGCATCACAAGTATTTGATAAGATCATTGCATGCTTATATTCAATTCTACTATCTGGTAAATTTATAATAGATAAACCAGCAATACCATCACCTTGGTAAATAATTGAAGAGTTTTTCCCAATAAATCCATACATTCTCTGATCAATATTCTCAGGAAATTCAGATAAATCACCTAATAATTTTTGTGCTGTTTCATCACTCAGGTATCGTGGTAAAAATGTTTCTAATTTTTCAAAATCAATCATTCAACTTTAAAATAAATCCCAGAAATTATTTGTAATAGCCTCGGATATTTCAATAGGTAAATCCACTGATTGAGTAAAAAGTTTATCATAAAAGTTAAAAATTATTTCACTGTGATTTGTTTGTAAAATTTGAGGGAATTGATAATTATGTATATCCCGTTCAGCTGCTATTGAAACATGATGTTGAGTTTGCATAGAATAGTATTGTGACATAAAAGTATCTCCCGATCCAATTGAATTAGAACCCAGAAATAGCGATGCAATTCCGAAGATTGAAAGAGGTAAGGATGGTAACGATATTTGTGTTTGGGTATTCTCTATCATCAATAATTCCTAGTACTCTGGGTTTAATGTTCCGATAATTTCCTCTGTCATTATCGAGAAGAATGTTTCCTTTTCTGAATTATGGCCATCAGTAAGAATCTTTTTATATTTACTAAAAAAACTTGTATTTTGTGGTTGAAAATTAAAAACACAATCTATATCTACTAATAAAATGCTCTCTTTTTTTGGAGAAGTATTTAAAACTGCATTGTTGTCAATATTTACTACCTGAATAAATTGATTTTTCTTTATTTCAGTGCGGATATGAGTTTTTTCATTTAAGATTCGTTGATTATCATAATTAACTGAAATAGCAATTTTCTCAAAATGAGCTTTCTGTAACTTATTTAAGTAACGTATACCAATTCTTTCTGGGTTTGAAATAACATCGAGATTTTCTAATTTATCAAGAATATCACAAATAAATGGGAAGAATAAATTCCATCCTATATAACTTCCAGAATTGATAAACGAGATAACTTGCGGACCTATACTAATCATAACTGAAAGTTTCTTAGAAGATAAAGAATAGTGACCTTGATATTTTAAATTTGGATCTTGAGATCGAACAGCATCGGGGAGCTGGAGAATAGGAAGATTTTTTGGTGGATTAAAATCATCCTTTAATGCTGAGTAGACTATGCCAAAGACCGCATCTCTAGGTAACTTAGAACTAAATCTAACCTCTACGACAGCTTCAATTATTGGATCTGGCGTTATTTTTTTCGGTTCTCTTTTCACAATATAAAATATATCTTACTTATCTCATCATTGCAATAATAATATCTTAAATCATTTTAGTTTTACTTTTGGTAACTTAGTAGTAACAATTAAAATGAAAAGATTATAATTCAGGCCTGTGATCTCTTACCCCTTTGATATTTTTCTAATATCCATTGTTCTGCTAGAGCTTAAAAAGAAGATTTTCACCTAGTTCAGTTTGCACTTAGCCTACGCACAATATAGAAAACTTTCCACCATCGGCTCGCAAAACTCTCCATCCAGCGCATAGTTGTATGCACGGGAAGACACAAACTGACATATAAACTAAAGAAGCCAAATAAACATCATAAGTACTGGAGATATACTCTCTCAATCTTCGGTGCTCAGATAAATTCCCCCCTTAATACTCTCTTAAATTCCCTCTTTATATACGCAGGATTACACACAATTTAAGTTGGGGGAAGAATCCCCTTTTTAGCATTCAGTATTTAAAATGAGATTTTAATATTTTTGCAGATTACAGGTCATAAAGAAATAATTAAATTGAAGGGTATTGACCTTTCTTACCTCTGATACTCTGGCAGTCTTTCATATTAAAAATAATACAATTAGAAGTTATCCGATCCAGAAGTGCTGCGACAATATGTGGATCATGAAGAAAACTTCCCCATTCATCAAATCCAAGCTGAGTAGTAATTATAGTTGCAGCTTTCCCATGTCGACGTCTGAGAAGATCAAAGAATAAACTGGCCTGTTCTTTCTGGCAGGAAATATAGCCTAGTTCATCAATTAATAGAATATCATACCGGACAAACTGATCTACAATTTTCTGTTCCATATGATCAGCTCTGGAAGTAAAGAGAATATGAATCAATTCACTGAAGTCTATAAAACGTCCCGTATAGCCATGATTTAAGGCATGAATAAGAAAGGCTGTGGACAAACCCGTCTTACCGCATCCTGTTGGACCGATAAAAAGCAGGTTTTTATTCTCGCCAATGTAATTCATCGAATCGTAAGCTTCCATAATACTTTTTTTATTTAATTTCGGCTGTAGTTTAAAAGGATAAGTTTCTATTGAATATTCTGTAGGGATTTTAGCTCTGTTTATTCTGGCAAGCCGTTCCTTTTCCAGTTTACTCTCATACTCCATTTGAATTATCTGTGAGAGGAAGCGGGAATAGGAAATGTTTTCCTTATCGGCTTTTTTAACGATCTCATTCCAGTTTTCAAGGGTATGATAAAGACGAAGTTTCTGTAGTTCCTGGCTTGGTATGTTACTCATTATTTCCCTCCTTAGGTTGAATAGGTGAGTAGTCAACTTGTTGGCGACCAGCCTCATCTTCCAGAAGATCCTGAAACCTCTTTAGATCAGCTTCGCTGGAAAATCTACCTGCTCTGTACTCTTCCCTGTTTTGGTAATCTGAATTAATAGGATGTACAATCTCAGAGAAAAGGTCTTTTTGAAGAAGATTTTGTGCGATGCGTTCGAGAGAAATAAGTGAATCTATTTTGAACTTTAGAGCTTGCTTTAGAGTTTCGGAGAAGACAATGCTACTAAGCCTTTTGGATAGAGAATAAAGATCTCTTATCAATTTGGGCTTCTGTCGGTTACGACACTCAGCAGAGTGAATAAAATCCACATAGGCGCAGCAAACAGCTCCCAAAGCACGAAGAGATCTTTCCTCCTCTGTGGATCCTTTTTTCATACTATTAGGTTTGTTCTTAATCTTTACTCCTGGAGGGAAAACCCTTTTATTCTTAATGTCATAAGCTGGTAGACTGTATTCAGTCAGTTTCTTGTGTTTCTGATAAATTTCTATCTTTTTCTCGTATTCCAATACCTTAAACTGCCGACCCTTTTTCTCTGCTTCTTCTGGGATCCAGTAATAGTTTCCGTTAAAGGAGACATAACCATAGGCATCAATGAGACGATGGTGTTCACGGTATGAAGGCTGTAGGTGCTGATTTATTTTGATCAGAAAAGATTTTTCATGTTCAAATAATTGTAGAGGAATTAGCTTCGTTTTAGATTGAGGACGTTCTGCATAACGAATAGTAGCCCACTGTATACCCTTGAGATTCAAGTCATCAAAGCTGGAAAATGACCTTCCGGGAAAAAAGGAAGTTTCTATCGTGTAGAAACTGCGTTCTACTCCTGCTTTTCTGTCTGAATGTTTTACCCAATGTGCTTTCCAACGAAATCCGAATTGATTGGCAAACTCTATCATTTCCCTGTTGAAAATGGCATTCCCTCCAGTCCCGGAACTTATGGCTAGGTTTGTATTATCGATAATACAAACCGACGCACTGAACCCAAAGTACTGAAGCGCTTCAAAGAGAAAACACTTCATCACAAATCGATTAAACACTGGATAAAACTTAATGTAACGCATCTTCGAGTACCTGATGTACAAACTGCTTGCTATCACCTTTCTCTTTATCCCTCCAATTTCAAGTATGTAGGGTGATGTGTCATGCTGCATTTCTTCTCCAGGGACATCCTCATAATGGCTGCTTCGTCTCTTCTTTCGGCTCCTCATATTTTTTTCACGGATCAGCCGGGTCAAGGTGGAATAACCAATTTTAATCTGATGTTCTTCCTCAAGCACTTCCTGCATCCTGTGAGCATAACCTTTGCAGGAAGTGTATAGAGTTTCCAGCAGTTCATCGGAAACCTCCATTTTATCAGACCTTTCCTTAGGGGCAAATGTTTCACTGTTTAATATGGATCTGACTGTTTTTATATCGAGGCTCAAAAGCCGTGCAATTTCTTTTTTAGCTGTTCCTGTGCTAGAAAGTGTTCTAATGGTTTCTCTGACGTTATCACTGATCATAAAACTCTCCTATCTGTTTTCTTAGAGGTTTTATAGAATCCAGAATTCCTTTTATCAAAAGAGATGCATTCTTTTTAAATGGGCTGGTCGGAAGCAAGCTTCCTGCTCGCCCATGCATCCTGGGGCTGGTCGGAAGCAAGCTTCCTGCTCGTCCATGCACCCCCGGCAATCTGGATGAAACTACACCTGAAAAATGTTGTATTACTTTGACCATATATTTCTGAAGAATTTCGAGATCATTGATAATCCTTCTCTCCTCTGATTTCAAATCTATCTCCTGGGAAAGAGAAGCTGTACTATCTTTCAAAACCTTTAGAGTCCAGTCTATATTGCCCTCTTCAATCTGCTTTCTAAAGCGCTCACCTCCCCGAAAATATCCATAGATCAATCTATCCATATCTCTTGTACTCAGGTGTTTTCCTGAAACACTTGAGACAAAGCGGTCTACTAAATCTTTATTCTTTTTTACGCGCGTAAAAGGCTTTAAGGAATACATATAGGATCGTACAGGGAATTTATCTGAAAATATATTCATCCTCACAGTCTCGCTCATCTCTTCGATCAGGCCAAGACGAAGGCTTACCCATGACGGGGAGACTTCAAGTTTTTCGGCAATATCCGATACAGTCATTCCGAAGCTTTTGTGTAATTCATCGACGAATCCTGACTGTTCGAGTGTTTGTAAGGATTTATTATTGGAATCACGGATCAGCTCTATGATACCATCCTGTTCATTACTACCGAGAGAATGAACAGGAACAATATGAATATTCAATCTGGACAGACATCTGAGTCTTTTGTAGCCGTCAAGCAGTATATATTGTTCTGTTTCTGTGAAAGTGCACAGTAGTGGTTCCTGAATCCCTTTTTCTACAATTGAACTTAAGAGCCTTCGTTCTATATATTCATTCTTTAATCGGTAGGATTCATATTTTCTAGATATTTGATTCAGCTCTATCTCGACCATATTCTTGACCCTTCCGGTTTATGGTTTAGAAAGAAATGTTTTCTACCGATGATAACAGTACTGTAAGTACTAATTTTGATCATGTTTTTGTTCATACACTTACATGATCGCCTAAAACTGAGTTCTGTGTGTATAGAACTCAGTTTTTTATGGCCCAAGCCCCATATTTTTATGAAAAAGAGTGTTGTGGGCATATTCAAAACTACGGTGGAGTCCTGCTGAATCAGAAAATCCCTCCACAGTCTTTGCTGTGAGAGCTTTTAATATTCCTTTGAATTGTTTCCATTTTCCCCTTATATCTACTGGTACTTCTTTTTCTATAATTTCTGGAAAAATTGTGGAAAAGAAAATGATCCATTTACTTGCAAGACTACAGATTCGTTTATAGTAAAGCCGGAAGGAATGACGGGAATGACAATTCATTAGCAAAGCTGCCTCCTGTTGGATTATCTTTCTGCCACTCAAATATTCATCAGTTGCTTTGTAGATATCCGGCAACGGAACTCTGCTGTGAGGAATTAGAAATCCGGGCAGTATTGTTATTGTATATTGAAGTTCCTCTCCTGTTTCTTTTCTTTTTTTGAAATTATTTTCACAAATAATTCTAATGACGATTAGAACCTTACTATTATCCGGTGAAATACTTCTAACAATAAACTGATGTACTTTTACTTCGTGTATTTCTCCACAAAGAAAGCAGGGATTGCTTTGAAAATAATCTTCAAGCCACCTTGCGAAACTGTGGTGATTGTATGAGTCTATTTCTACTAAATAACAAACTGTAGTACTGATCCTTTATTATCGATATTTTCTGCTTACTTAATAAATTCCTGTTTTCATTAAAAACAGGGGGGGGGAGAAAAGTGAGCGTCAAAGGGGGGAATTTATCTGAGCGCTAAAGCAAATGATCCAAAAGGAGGAATATTATCTAAAAATGACAAAGATTGGGATACTTCAGATCTAAAATCATTCATATAGTGATAATTTAATTAACAAAATAATTTTACCTAACATCATAATTCCGGTGTAAAAACAGTCCCACTGTTTTGTTAGCTTAGATAGATAACATTACACAATGAGTGCTCTGGATATATCGTAATTAGGTTCTATCTAATTTTTCCAGGAATGTCTCTAATATATTGACTGTAATTGTTGGGTTTATTTTTTTAATATTACTGGCTGCATCTTTTGCTCTATTTTTGGAAATTTGCTTGCTTTTGACCAGAAGTAAAAGCATTTCTAGTCCCCAAACAACTTTACCACCAACTTTCAAGCATTCTTTTCTAAGTGGAACATCGTTTACGATACAAACCCATTTTTCTGCCATTACAAAATAAAGGCAGGTTCGATCTTGAAATGATAATTTTGCTCTTTCGGGTAAATTGACCAAAGGTGTCTGGATTATTGTCAATCCTAATTCCATTGCTCGTTCAGTTGATAAATCTCTTACTTCATGTAAAATTATATCGGGAACATATACTTTATTCCAATATACAACCATCTCTCGAATAAGATCTTCATCGACTGCAGCATAATCTATAAGAATATTGGCATCACTTATAGCTGCCTCTTTTTTCTTTTTAGGCATCGATTGGATTTTCCTGCCAGGCTTTTGCTCTATCCCTCATATCTAGAAGGGATAGGTCTAGCATTTCTCCAGCTCGTGATAAAGATATAAATTCTTGCTCGTAAGCTTTTTTTACTAGACAAGCAAATCGATCTTCCATTAAATCACTTTTTGCTAAAGCATCAGGTTCGTAGAAATTTTTTAAATCATGATTATATAAAATCTTATAAGCTATAGCAAAATTTCTATAGACTGAGTCTTTATTTCGCTCATTAATCTGACATAATCTTTTTAAAACGGTTTGATAGCTAACTTTATAGATTTTTTTAATTCGTAATACTGCATCAACCCAGTGAAGCCCCTTAGATTCTTCCCATTCTTCTTTTAATCCTTCTTCAGGCAGTAAAAAAGATCCGGCAAATTGATTAGCTTCATTCTCCTCATTCTCATCTTCAATCTCTTTCGGATCTTTATATGAATCTGAGTGTAGAATAAGATGACCTAATTCATGAGCGATAGTAAAAATTTGCCTTTCTATTGGTATTTTTGATTCAGAATTGACAACAATGGCTGGTCCTTCATCCTGACTCCCAACCGAAAGACCGTTAGTCCTTTTAAACCCAAAATTATGGATTTTTAATTTTATACCAGCATCCTCAATCAGGTTCGCAATATCATAAACAGGCTGTTTTTCATCTTTTAAATTAAAAAGATTCTTTCTGGCGATCTTAGCAGCATTATTAGGATCTTTCTCAAGGATTGATTCTAACTTATTTTTGGTTACAATATCCAAGGAGTCTTCTAAATATCTGTAATTTTTTAACCATATGGCAGTATCAAATCGGATCTGTTCACGTTCCGCCTTTTCTCTTCCGCTTAGGGATTTTGCAGTTCGAAATCGTAGAGTGTTTAATTGAGGTGAATCTTCTAACAGGGCATTGATATTTATATTAAATGCTTCTGCAAATTTTATTAGAGTAGAAGATTTAGGTTCTGATTTACCATTTAAGATATTGGATAGAGTTGCAGTACCAATACCCATTTGGGCAGATAACTTTGCAATAGTTAATCCATCCATTTTCATTCGACGACGTATGTTATCACCAATATTCTCTATTCCCATAAATTCTCCCCTTTAATATATAATATATCAAACTATTTATTATTACACAACTAAAATAAATAAATAGTTTACGATGTGTTCTTGACTTATATTCATATTTTTGATAGTTTGAGTGTGGGAAAAAGCCCCAGGGCATAAAAAAACCCGAAGAAAACGCAAAAAGCGTCATGCATCGGGCAGTTTTAATAAACTCGTAACTTATTTATAAACTGTTTCAAGCATTCTGTCAATTAATTTTTCAGACACCTCTCTTTGGTGGATGCCTCTTTTGTATTAACTAGGAGGGCATATGGAAAATAAAACTTAAGAACAAATCACATGATATTCTGTGAATCTCAGATTCATAGAAAGCTATTCAATTGGTAATACATTTATACTTCTCTTTTGTGATATAGGTGAGCTATATCTTAGTCCTGGAACAAATGAGATCTTAAGATGTATTAATCGACACGTGAAAAAGCCATAATACGGCTAAGGAATAATTTATGGAAAATATTCTGGATGTAATAGACATTGAAGAATATGTTAAAGAAGGAAAGAAAGTTCCATCTAGAAAGAAGTACAAGATCAGGATTGATAAAGAGCGGTACAAGGTTGATAAACAATTTATTACTTGTCGGGAAATTTTGACATTGGCGGAAAAAAATCCACCTGAAGGATATCGTTTGGATATGAAATTCCCAGGAGGACGAACTGAAAAAATAGAACTTGATCAAACAGTTGACCTTGCTAATCGTGGTGTAGAAAGGTTTGTAACACTCCCCTTAGATGCAACTGAAGGTTGATTATGAGTGTGCAATCATTGATGGATCAAATCGATGGATATTAATCCAGGACTATCCTATCCCTCCTGGATATTCAATTAAAATTGCTACTGTTGCCCTTCAAATTCCCACTTCCTATCCAACAACTCAAATCGATATGGTTTATGTCTTTCCTGATTTGAAGCGAACAGATAATAAAGTAATCAAAGCAACATCTGTAAGGATGAATATTGGAGGAAAAGGTTTTCAAAGGTGGTCACGACATAGAACAGCAGTTAATCCCTGGCGGCCAGACCTCGACGATATTTCTACACATATGGGCTTAGTCGAAGAGTGGTTTATGAAAGGAGGAGAATAGTATGAAAGAAAGACAATCTAATTTTCGACTAAGAATAACTGAAAAGCAGTTTGGTGATGTTTTAAAACATAAAGAAGCATTACGGCAAGGAGACATAGTCATAGCACTATGTGGGGTAACAAAGAATGAAAACCAGTCATTACAAAATGTTGTTTTAACGACTCATTCTATTTTTATCTCTACAATTTCAACACAGAAAGATAACATTCAATCTGTTTATGAATGGATTGAGAAAAACTGCAAGATGAATGACTTTTATTTGTTGTGTTTCAGCTTTGGGGACAAAAACCCGAAGGATATTATCATCCATGAAGATAGGTATCGTTGGATTATCCGGGACTGGTAGTCCAGTTGCAGAAATGCTTTATCGCTTGGGAGTAGGTGAGCTGCTTTTTATAGATAATGATCGGATTGAAGAGAAAAATTTAAGCCGGATGCTAAATGCTTCTATTGAGGATGTTAGGAATAATCGTTATAAAGTTGAATTATTAAAAGAAGCTTATGACAAAATAGGTTTGGATTCTAATATTCAAAGTATTCCTCAAAAGGTTCAATCAATTGAAGCCATAAATGCACTTGCTCAATGTGATATTGTATTTGGTTGCATGGATACACATTCTGGGCGTGCCTTTCTAAATAGATTATGTACATTCTATTTAATACCTTACTTCGATATTGGAGTAAAATTAAAAGCAGATGATATTGGAGGCGTTTCTGAAGTTTGTGGTACGATTCGTTATTTAGAACCAGATGGTTCCAGCTTGTTAAGTCGTGGTGCAATTAACCAGGAAAAAATAAGTGCTGAAGATATGCATTTAGAAAATCCTAAGCTGTATAATCAATTGCGAAGAGAAAAATATATCCAAGGCGTTAATGAGGAAAGTCCTGCAGTCATTTCTATCAACACTATGTTATCATCAATGGCGGTAAATGATTTCCTTGCTAGGATCCACCCTTACAGAAACCAAGACAATTCTGATATTGAATCTATTGCTATCAACTTGTGTGAGTTGGAATTTGTGAAATCACCCAAATCAATTTCAGCAGCTAAACCCTTATACGTTGGTATGGGTGATATGGTTCCTGTTTTGGATATGCCATCCTTATCGGAGTTAAAATGATAATTTCTTTAAGTGGTTTACTTAAGAGAGCTCAGAGTTTTTTAGGACCAAGATATCACTATACCAAAGTAGAGGAATTACCAGATGAGCTGTATAAATATCGAGTATATATTCTTGGTGAAGGACGGTATAGTTGGTCAATGGCACTTCCTTTAGCGCTCAGATAAATTCCCCCCTTTGACGCTCACTTTTCTCCCCCCCCTGTTTTTAATGAAAACAGGAATTTATTAAGTAAGCAGATGAACATCCATTTTGGAGTTTTTCAATAAAAGGAAGACAAATCACAATTAGTCCTTCCATTTGGAGAAAAATTGGGTGTCGCTCGCATTTCATATTAAGAAAGAGCCGTGTGGTTTGGTGCAATGATTAATGTTCCATTTATTGTAATGGGAAATTTCATATTTTGATCTTGAAATATGCTGTTTATATGATAGGTAAAACTAAGTAACTTCTATAATGGTTTGAAAATAGTTTCTGGCTTTTCAGATTTCAGTCTTCCATAAAATTCTAAAGCATATCGATCTGTCATTCCCGCAATAAAATCACAAATAATTCGTCTTTTTTCATCCTTGTCTGATAATTCTAAATACATTTTCTGGTAATCATATGGAAGTAGTTTGTACCCCAATTTATCTTCATATAGAGAATTGAAAATTTCTTTCAATATTACTTTGCCTCTAAATTCTGAGATTTTCAACCGTGGTGAATTTATTAATGAGATATATGATATTTTTTTTAAAATTTCAACTGCTAATTTAATTTCTGGGGTAAGATATACTTTAGTCAGTGAAATATCCTTTGCTTTTTCAATTTTTACATTTCTAATAAATTTCCCAACTAAAAAGGATGATAAATCAGATCTGTCATATCCATTTTTCATAATATTTTGTGAATAATTATGGAGTGCTGCAGTATTACCTAATACATCATCCCCACCAGTAACATCTCTTACTATATTTAAGAAACCTCCAAATAGCCATTCAATTATATTACCAAATTGGGTGCGAAAATCCTCAGAGGAATAGTCTTTATCAGAGCTCATATTAATTTCTTTGAATATCTTTTGCTGTGTCTCTTTTTTAATACTTAGAATTTTCAATGGAGATAAGAATTCTGCCTTAAAAGCATCATCAAGATCATATGTTGAATATGCAATAT
>JAQIBN010000155.1 GCA_027859095.1 Spirochaetia bacterium
GAGAGAAAGGTTAAAATTGAAGGATATTTAGCTGAACTTATTAAAGACTAAATGTGATACAACGCAAAAAACTTTAGAAAATCCTTGCAATATATGGAATGTATGATATGCTGATTGTAATTTAACTAAATAAATTACAATTAATTTTATGAAAAACTATAAAAACTGTTTATGTTTTTAGTTAAAACTAAATTTGAAGTTATTAAGGAGTAGTTGATGGAGAAATCAGGTGTATATGGTTATATTAAGGGAAAAGATCCGGAGTCTTTGAGTGCAGACTTTTTGGCATATCTTTCATCGTTAGATCAGGTAAGTAAGGTATCTAAAAGTACTGCCTCTTCTATAGTAAAAGAACTTGAGAATCAGCGAACAAGTCTCAAGCTTATTGCAAGTGAGAATTTTACTTCTCTTTCAACACAGTTTGCAGCAAGCAATCTACTAACTGATAATTATGCTGAAGGTTTCCCTTATCATCGATTTTATGCAGGATGTGATAATGTTGATGATATTGAAGCAAATGCTGTTGAATTGGCTAAAAAAATATTTGGTGCAGAACATGCATTTGTTCAGCCCCACAGTGGTGCAGATGCAAACTTAATTGCATATTGGGGAATTCTCACAACAAAAATAGAAATACCAATGCTTGAAGGTATTGGCGAAACAAATCCAGCTCATTTATCAGATGAACAGTGGGCTAAGGTAAGAGAAGCTCTTGGAAATCAAAAACTACTTGGACTGGACTATTATTCCGGTGGACATCTTACTCATGGATATAGATTTAATTTATCTGCAAAGATGTTTGATGCCTATACATACAATGTTAATAAAGAAACTGGCGTTTTAGATTATGATGAAATTGAAAAACTTGCCATGGAAATTAAACCATTAATTCTTTTAACTGGTTACAGTGCATATCCAAGGCTAATAAATTTCAAAAGAATGAAAGAAATTGCAGACAAGGTAGGAGCAGTTTTTATGGTAGATATGGCTCATTTTTCCGGTCTTGTTGCTGGTGGAGTTATGACTGGAGAGTATGATCCTATACCTTATGCTGATGTTGCTACAACAACTACACATAAGACTTTAAGAGGCCCAAGAGCCGGACTTGTTCTTTGCAAAAACGAATTTAAAGACTCTATGAATAAGGCTTGTCCTCTTGTTATGGGTGGCCCTCTCCCTCATATTCTTGCAGCCAAGGCAGTTGCTTTAACTGAAGTCGATACACCGGAATATAAAGTTTATGCTCATAATATAGTAAAAAATTCACAGGCACTCGCCACTGCACTTCAGGCTGAAGGTTTAAAAATAACTACTGGAGGA
Organism: Spirochaetia bacterium; assembly: GCA_027859095.1. Classification (GTDB taxonomy): domain Bacteria; phylum Spirochaetota; class Spirochaetia; order B11-G9; family B11-G9; genus JAJRQE01. The sequence goes on from JAQIBN010000155.1 coordinate 1,321, forward strand.
ACTGATAATCATTTGATGCTTGTGGATCTGGGTGATACAGGATTAAATGGCAGACAGGGTGAATCAGTTCTTAGACAGTGTGATGTTACCTGTAACAGAAACGCTCTTCCTTTTGATGTGAACGGTCCCTGGTACACAAGTGGTCTTCGTATAGGTACTCCTGCAGCAACAACTCTTGGTATGACTACAGATGATATGAAGGAAATTGCTTCTATTATAGCTTATATTATCAAGAACACTAAACCTTCCACAATTAAGAAGGGAAAAAATGAAGGAAAGCTAAGTAAAGCTAAATTTGATATTTCTGAAGAAATAGTTGCTAATGCAAAAGCAAGAATAAAAACTTTAGTAGATCAATATCCTGTTTATCCTGAACTTGATCTGGATTTTATGAAAGAACATTACGTAATTGATTAATTTTTATAATTATTAGATTTACAACCGGTACATATTAAATGTACCGGTTTTTTTTAAGTTTGCTTTCTAAGAATATACCCTTCTTTTAAAGGTAGTTCTGTCTCCAAAGTATAAACTTTTCCATGATCAGCTTTTATAACTTTTTCTCCATCCTTATCAAATAAAGAGTAGTTGCTATCTTTTAAGAACAGCACATCCGGGCCAATATACTCAAGTTCATTTTCTACTCTAATCTGATTCTTGACAATTAAATTAAATTTACCAGGACCTACCTGCTTTCCAACAGAACCCAGAAAAGTATATTTTCTTTCATAACTGGTTTTAGTTACTTCATCCATCTCTTCTTTTCCAAGGTAGAATCCTGTCGAAAACTCTCTGTGGCTAACTTTAAACAGCTCCTCTCTAAACCCTTCTAAATTCTCAATAGTATGCCCTTCCAGGGAATCAATCATTTTTCTGTATGCTCTTGTTACAACTGCAGCATAGTATATAGATTTCATTCTACCTTCAATTTTTAGAGAATCTACACCTGCTTCTTTAAATTTATCCAGATGATCAATAAGGCACATGTCTTTGGAAGACATTATAGTTGTAAAGTTTTCACCCTGTATAACCGGCATGTATTCACCAGGGCGTTGCTTTTCTTCAAGAACCCTGTAGTTCCATCGACAGGAATGAGCACAGTCACCCTGGTTAGCACTTCTGTCAGACATCTCTTTACTTAGAAAACATCTGCCTGAATAAGCAATACACATAGCACCATGAACGAATGCTTCTATTTCAATTTTAGGAAGATAGTCTCGTATCTCTTTTATCTCATTCAGTGGAGTTTCTCTGCCCAAAATTATTCTGCTAAATCCTAAATCAGAGTATATTTTTGCCGATTCCTTATTAATACAATTTGCCTGGGTACTAAGATGCAAGGGTATGTCCGGAAAGTATTTTCGTAAAATTGGCAAAGCTCCCAGATCACTTATAATAAAGGTGTCAAAAGGATAGAGTTTAAGATAGTCAATATTTTCTTCAAGTGCTCTCAGATCTTTATTATGAAAAAAAATATTTAATGCACCGAATAATTTCTTATTTCCCTTAATCTTTTCAACTTTACTCCACTCATCATTAGAAAAATTATCAGCCTTTGCTCTTAGTGAGAAATTTTTAATTCCAATGTAGGCAGCATCTGCACCATATTTATAGGCATAGTACAGTTTTTCAATATTACCAGCTGGAGCTAATAATTCCATATTAAATTCCTTTAAAAAATAAGTTTTATAACTTCATCCATTGTTTTTACAGGATGGAAAGTTATGCCCTTACGAATATATTCCGGAATCTCTTCAAGGTCTCTTGAATTAGCATCTGGAATTATTATAGTTTTAATTTTATTTCTTCTTGCAGCAATAGTTTTTTCTTTTAATCCACCAATAGGAAGAACCTGACCTGTAAGGGAAAGTTCTCCTGTCATTGCAAGATTATTTTTTATCTGCTTTCCTGAACTCAAAGAGAGTATTGTACTTGCCATAGTAATACCTGCCGATGGGCCATCTTTTGGAGTTGCCCCTTCTGGAATATGTAGGTGAATTGTATTTTTATCAAAAAATTCCTGTTTAACATTATGATTCATAGCAATATGTTTTACATAAGAAAAGGCGATATTTGCAGACTCTTTCATTACTTCACCCATCTGGCCGGTAAGAGTTAAACCGTGTTTGCCTGGTATATTGATAGATTCTATCAGGAGAGTGTCCCCTCCAAAATTTGTCCAGGCCAGACCTACTGCCATTCCTGGTTTTGTAATTTTTTTTATCTCTTCTTCCCTGAATCGTTGTTTTCCCAAATAGTCTTCAAGGTTATCTGAATTCAAAATAAATGGTGGTTCAATTTCCTTGAGAACAACTTTCTTTGCAAGTTTTCTGTGTATTTTATCCAGGGCTTTTTCATAATTTCGCATACCTGCTTCTCTTGCGTAATTAACAGAAATTGCAGATAGAGCAGATTTGTGATAGCGAATATCCTTACGTTTAAGACCTGATTTTTTGAGAGATTTTGGGATTAGATATTTTTTTGCTATAGCAATTTTTTCTTCTTCAATATAACCGGACAGTCTTATAATTTCCATTCTATCAAGAAGTGGTCTTGGGATTGTATCAAGTGTGTTTGCAGTAACAATAAAAAGAATAGTAGAAATATCAAAGGGTATATCAAGGTAATGATCTCTAAAAGCAAGATTCTGTTCGGGATCCAATACCTCTAATAATGCAGAGGATGGATCTCCCTGGTATGATGATCCCATTTTATCAATTTCATCGATCATAAAAACAGGATCACTGGTTTTGGTAATTTTTAAACCCTGTATAATTTTCCCAGGCATTGCTCCTACATAGGTTCGTCTATGTCCTTTTATTTCTGCTTCATCCCTCATTCCTCCAACAGAGAAGCGGAAGAATTGTTTGTCCAGTGCTCTAGCAATGGAAATACCTACAGATGTTTTACCAACTCCCGGTGCTCCTACCAAACAGATAATTGAACCTTTTGTATCTTTTTTTAGTTTTCTAACAGCCAGATATTCGAGAATCCTTTCTTTAACATTCTCAAGCCCATAATGGTCTTTATCAAGAATTTTTCTAGAACTCTCAAGATCAATCTCTTTGGGTTCAGATTTGTTCCATGGAAGAGAAACTATTGTATCAAGATAGTTTCTTGTTACTATGTATTCTGAAACATTTGGATCCATCATGGAAAATTTATCCAGTTCTCTCTCAACTTGTTCTTTTACTTCACTTTCGAATTTAAAGTTTTCAATTGCGTCTTTTAGGCGATTAAATTCACTGGTCTTGGAATCTACATTCATTCCAAGTTCCTGATTGATAGCTTTTAATTCTTCACGCAGGAAGTAGTCCCTTTGGCTTTTTTCTATTTTTGAATTTATTTTTTTTTGTATTTTCTTTTGAATTCTTAATAGTTCCTGTTCTTTTTTAATAAAAACCAGAACATCTTCCATTCTTTTTTGAACATCAATTGTTTCCAGTATCCTTTGCTGTACTTCTCTTTCAGTATTTAAGATAGAAGTAATAAAATCTGCAATTTTTCCAGGATGATCTATGTTAACCATATTGAGCCGCATCTCTTCAGAAAAAAGAGGATTGTTTTCAGATAATTGTTTCATTTCAGATAAAAGAGATCTGGTTAATGCTTTAACTTCCAGGGATGTATCATTCTCATCTTCCAGATAATCAATAGCAGCAATAGTCGGACCTGAATCGGAAAGAAATTTCTTGACTTTAAACCTCTTTAAGGTTGATATGAAAATATTTACTCCACCATCGGGCAGATTGATTTTTTTCACTATTTTTGCAGCTGTTCCAATAGAGTATAAAGAATCCGTTTCTATTTCTTCCTCGGAGTCTTCTTTATCAAGGAGAAGTCCAATCATATTATCACCTGCAAGAGAAAGTTCTATAACTTCCAGGTCATGGGATGATTCAATTATTAATGGGGTAAAAATTCCGGGGAATATAGGTTTTCCTATTAAAGGGATAATAAAAAGTTTATTTGGCAGCAATTGATCTACCGGAATTATTTGTTTTTCAAGCATGGTTCCTCTTAGTTTTCGATTATAAGTATTTTTTTTTTAAGAGATTGAAATCTTTGGCAATAGTAAAATAACGATTATATTGGGATAGAGCAACAAAATTCTTCATTTTTCACTGTACATGTTAATAATCATTTCTTATTATAGCTTTGAATGAATCGTAATATTAAAACTGATAGTATTATCCTACGAAGTAGAAGAATAGGCGAGTTGCATAAAGGACTATCTTGTCTTACACGTTCCCATGGTATTATTGATGCAATCGCATATGGTGCAGGGAAGGGTAAGAGTAAGTTAGCCGGTCTTGTCGATCCTTTTTCATTGTTATATTTATACTTGTATTTTGATCCTGTTAAAGATAATTATAAAATTTCTGATATTGAGCAAAGAACAATTTTTCCCAATATACGTCTTGAGCTTGGAAAGTTTTATATCGCTTCTTTTTGGGCTGAATTGATATAAAAATCATTTTCCGGTGGTGGTGAATCAGAATTTGTATATCCACTTCTGGCAAAAAGTCTTATAATTTTAAACAGGGCAAATAAGGAAGAACAGAATCTAATATTTATCCAGTTTATATGGAGATATCTGGGCATTTCCGGATTTCAGTCAGATCTAAGTAATTGTGCAAAATGTGGCAGGGCTTTGACAGACACAAAAATTGTGCTTTTTGATGATAGAGATAATGAAATTATCTGTTCTGATTGTAAAACAAAAATAGATATGCTCCAGTTTTCAACTGGAGGGCTTAAATATTTAAGATATACATCAACATTGGATATTGATAAAAGTATTACTATTGGACTGGATAAAAAATCTATAGACATACTAAAACATATATTATTAATTATGGTTCAGGGAATTGTCGAGTATCCCTTAAATACTTTAAAAAAAGGATTGATGCTGTATAATTAGAATGGTAATTAGAAAGGTAAACAGGTTATAAAATGAAATGGAATAAAAAGAAAATAGACCCCGAACAAGTAAAAAAACTATCGGATAGATATGGGCTTGATCTGTTAACAGCCTCAATCTTTTATCGCAGAGGAATAGTTGAATCTGAAGATTTGAAATTTTACCTGGAAAGTGATCTTAGATATACACATAATCCTTTTTTGTTTGAAGAGATGGAGGATGCTGTTGATCGTATTCAGCAGGCGGCAGAAGAAGGTGAAAAGGTTAAAATTTTTGGTGACAGGGATGTTGATGGAATAACATCTACAGTTATTTTAAAAAATGCCCTTGCCAGTATTGGAATAGAGGCTGACTGGTCTTTACCTGTTGGAAATGATCCCTATGGTCTTACTATGGAAGGGGTTGATAAATTTGCTGAAGAAGATGGTAGTCTACTTATTACAGTTGATTGTGGTATTTCAAATAACAAGGAGATTGAATATGCCAGAGAGAAAGGTATTGATGCTATTGTAATAGATCATCATTTACCATCAGAGGAGATTCCTCCGGCTGTAGCAATTATAAATCCAAAAAGTAATGATTCATGCTATCCTTTTAGAGATCTTGCGGCTTGTGGAGTTGTTTCAAAGGTAGCTTGGGCTATTTCTTTTTCTTCAAATGAAATGTATAAATCAGAAATAGTACTTTTAAATATAAGACCTGGTAATGATATTTTTATTATTGATGCTGTTCGTGTAGTAAATATGGTCGAGATAGAGCGAATATCTGAAAATATTGTTCCTGGTGTAGTAAGAGTTGAAAAAACACGTTTGGGCGAATTTTTATATAATAGACAGATTCTTGTATATGATGAAACCATGCAGACCAACATGCTTAAAAAGGTATTTGGATTAGATACAGAATTTGAATTATTGGATATAGCTCCACATATTTGGGAAGATTTTCCAAAACTAAAAAATATGAGCATTCTCGAAATGAGAGAAAAAAGCAGATCATCCAGGTATCTTGGTAAAAGTATTGAAGAAATTGATATTTTTCTCAACCTTGTAAATACCTATATTTATCGAAAAATTGATCTAATGAAGGCCAATTTTGAGAATAACCTGGATCTGGTTGCTCTGGGAACACTTGCAGATATGATGCCTTTAAAGGATGAAAACAGAATTCTTCTACGTCATGGAATGAAGTTAATTAATAACTCCAAACGTTTAGGTTTAAATGAACTTCTTTTTAAACAGAACCTATTAAGTAAAAAAATCAGTACTACAGATTTAGGCTGGCAAATTACTCCTGTAATAAATGCTTCAGGACGATTAGGTAAACCCTGGAAAGCTGCAGAACTTTTTATTACAGAAGATCCTTCACAGCAGAAGCAGCTGGCAGAAGAAATTGTT
>JAQIBN010000162.1 GCA_027859095.1 Spirochaetia bacterium
GTTGTAAAATAATCCATTTTTTTAATTTTCCACTTAGTACCAATAAAAAAAATAAAACTATCGAAAGTAAAACAGCATATGTGTATAAGCTACTATATTTAGTTGCCAGGTACCAGACAGGAAGGGTAATAATCAAACTGGAGATTGTTATCACTATAAGATAAATTATTAAAAATATAATGTGTTTTATTATTTTATTTTAGCTTGTGGATTTGTTTCTTTTCGTTGGCAGGTTTTAGTAAGCATGTTTTTTAAGTGTTTTAATTACTTCCTCCTGTAAACCAAGTATTTCATAAATTAGAACACTCTTTTTAAAATATATATAGGCATCAACATTAGAATTAAGATATTGATAAATTAAACCATGAGCATATAAATCTTTTGCAATACCTAAGCTGTTTTCAACTTGTTTGTCGATAATCAATGCTTCTTTTATATACTCAAGTGCTGTAATGAAATCTTCCTGTTTGGAATAAATAGACGAGAGAGTATAATAGTTCGAAGCAGTTTCTTTATATAAACTATTTTTTTTGTTAATATCAAGGGATTCATTTATATAGGTCTCCGCATTTTTGAAATCACCAGTTCTTTTATAAATAATGCCAAAATTATGTAAAATTACAGCACGTAATGGTATTTTACCTTCATTTTCTATCATTGCTAGAGCATCTGTAAAAATATCTATGGCTTCCTGGTAGTTCTGTTCAACCACAGAAAGTTCCCCTAAATAATTTAAACTTTGAGCTTTCAAAATAGGATTATTTAAAAATTTTGCAATATCATTAGCTTTATTAAAATAAATTCTCGCTGAATCTATATCCCTGGAAGCAAAATATGTATTACCTATGGAATTATATGAATTGATCATTCCTTCTTCATAATCTATAGAAATATTTATCTTCAAAGCTAAAAAATAGAAATCGAGAGCTTTTTCATAATCTGAATCAGAAAAAAACTTTGTTCCCAGAACTGCCTGTTCTGTTGCTCTGTTTTTCTTTTCATTTGTTAGTTCGGTATCGATCCCGTTTACAGATGTACATGAAGTTATTATAATACTGGCAAGCAGGATAGATGAAAAAAATAATTTCATTAAAATTCCTCTTCTTCATAACTCTTAAAAGTAGTCGGCTGATCAGTAACTGATGTTATGCCTCCTCTTAAAAGAGGATTGTTTGAGAGTCCTTCAAGAACATCTTTCCCTTTTACTATAGCTTCGCGACTTCCTTCAAGGAGTTCAGAAATCTGTGGTTGTGTAGAATTTATATAGTTAATAAAAGCTGTTAATTCTTTGGTTGTATTTGAAGCTTCTTCAACAATACTAAATAGTTCCTTATATAACTGATTATCATCATTCAGTAATGTAGCAATCGATCCCTTAGGATCAAGAAGATGAGTTATAAGACCCTTTGTTTCAGTCAGACCAGCTGTTGTAATTTCAAGGTTTGAGCTTATCCCATAGGTATTTGAAAGAATATCATTTACTACAAGCATTGCATTGCTTATTGTTTTATTAAGCATTGTAACCATTATTGTAACTTCATTTAAAATATCAGTTAAAGGACCCTCAGACTGACCATTAAATGTATCGTTGGTTGTATCAAGTAAACTATCCAAAGATTTCATGGTGCTGCTTGTTGATCTAAGAAGGGGACTGATATCGTTTATTATATTGACAATTGTGTCATCTCTTTCAGGTCTGTTAACAAGTCCCTTTGCAATTAGTGCATTCCCTTCTTTGAAGTCTGTGGAAGGAATAAAGCTAAGTTCAGGTATAAGTTCTGTTGCTTTCCCTGGATGGAAGAGCATTCCTTCACCGCCAATTCCTATTGGACTGACTGCAAATTCCAGGACTGAGTTTTTCCTGACTTTTTCAATATAAGTATCAAATATATGAAAGTGGATTTCAACTGTGTCATTAGCAAGTAAATTTATTTCATCTACTAAGCCAATCTTAAAACCTTTAAGTTTTATGGGCATTCCCACGCTTAGTCCATTACCGGATGTAAAACTACTTCTAAATTTATAGTCTTTTGAAAACCATCTCTGATTTAGTCCCATCATTATTAGAATAAAGACTATGCTCAGCATAGCCAAAATAATAAAGAGTCCAACAATTTGATCTGCAAAGCGTATTTGAAATTTCATTATTCCTTGATTCTATTTCAATTAACATGGTAATGTCAAACCCAATTCTTCTATAAATCAGGAGTGATTCAAAAGTGAATTTATTATTGTTGAAGTCTCTGGATTTTTACTCTCATTTACAGATTTAAAAGTACCTGTTTCAACAATTTTACCATCCTCTATAATAACCAAATAATCAGCAATTAGTTTTATTAGTTCTGGTGATGAAAAATTCCCAATTATTGTTGCACTTGTATTATGAATATCAATAATAAGCTTTCTCATTATTTTTTCAATAGCAGGATCTACAAGGACAAGTGGGTTATCCATATAGATAAGACCTGGAGAAGTAATAAGTGCCCTTGCAAGACTTACCATTTTCCTTTCTCCAATTGACATAGCTGCAGGTCTTAGATGTATGCTGTCTGTATATCCAGCTAAAGCTAATATCTTTGTTATTTTTCCATCATGAACTTTATCGTCCATTTCAGGGAAATGCTGTTTTAATGGAAGGCTCATATTCTGATAAACAGATTTATTTGACCATAATGCTGCATCCTGAAACACAAAACTGCTATTTTTTCTGAAATCAAGAAGATTTTTTGGAGACATTTTTATTAGATTTTTATCGTTGGCAAATATTTCTCCAGAATCAACAGGAAGTATTGCTGCAGCAACTTTTAAAAGTGTACTTTTCCCACTTCCCGAAGGGCCAATTACTACTGTAGTTTTACCTTTTGGAAAGTGAGCTCCAACTACATCAATAATTTTCCTGTCATTCTTTATTCGAGTAATATCCTTTAGATAAATATCATACATATTTGCGCCTCTTAGTTAAGTATAATAGATTAGTACAATAAGAGCATCTGCAAGAATACACAGTACAAATGCAGACCCCACAGCTTTGATAGTCATTTGGGGAATTTCTGTAGAAGATTGTTCAACTTTAAATCCATAATAAATAGAAACAATAGATATTATAACTCCAAAAACAAGACTTTTAATAAGGGATGATATAATATCGTCCAGATGTAGATTATATAGAATTTTATGAAAATACTCTGCAGCCTGTATTGGGTGAATAAACTGGGTAATGAAGTAGGAACCAATAAGTCCAAAAAAATTAAAATAGAGATTCAATAGTAGCAATGATAAAGTTACACCAAGAAATCGGGGTACTGCAATATAACTTATAGGGTCAATCCCGGTAGCAATATATGCTTCAATTTCATGGTTTACAACATTACTTCCTATTTCGGTTGTAATTGCTGTTCCTGATCTTGCAATAATTATAAATGCACATAACATTGGACCTAATTCTCTTGTGATAATGGTAATTAGAATAGGATAAATTAGATCTCCCTGACCAAATTGTGGTAATATTCCTACACCCTGAATTATAATCACAGCACCAAGAGCAATTGCTATTAAAGATATATTATTTAGTGCCTGGACTCCGGTAAATAATATCTGCATAGTAAGAACTTTTCTTCCTACATGTCCATTTTTACTAAATCCAAATGTGGCTCTTATAATTTGAAAAAAGAATCCAAGTCCATAAAGTAGAGCTTTTACATGATTAATTAGCCAACGCCCCAGTTTTCCAAGCATTTTATCTCCTAAAAAAGCTTTTTGCACTAATAGAATAATAAAGGAAACTGTATTTAACTACAACACTACCTCTTTATTGGCAAAAGTTCCCTGGGGAGAAAATCATCAGAAATAATACCTACTTTGACAGTTCTTCCTAATTTGATTTTTGGTTTATTTGCTCCATGAAAATCAGAACCGCCTGTAATAATACAACCTTTTTTTGTACCATACTGTAATAGTCTCTTTGTCATGTTTCTTTTAGATCCTGAATGAACAGCTTCAATACCATCAATTCCCAGTGATATCCAATGATCTAATTTATCTATAAGATTATTGAAATTGACAGGGATATTCAGAGGGTGGGCTATTTGAGCATATCCTCCGGAGCTGTGAATAAAATCAATTGCTTCTTCAAGGGAAATAGTATCTCTTGGCAAATAAAAAGGTTTTCCCCTGGTAAGATAGCTTCTAAAAGCATCATCTATGGTTGTTACATATCCATTTGAAACCATCCATGAGGCAAAATGAGGACGTCCAATAGTTCCTTTTGTTAGTTTTCTTAGATCGCTATAAGTAATTTTCAATCCACTTTTATTCATTAAATCAATTATTTTTAAGTTTCTCGATTTACGGTTTATATTAATATTTTTTATTATTGGACTATCATCCCACAATTTAATTCCTAATCCCAGGATATGAAGCTCTCCGGGATTATGATTGACAGATAATTCAATTCCGGGAATAAAACTAACTTTTTTATTTTCAGCAGCTTTCTGTGCCTCTGCCAATCCACTTGTTGTGTCGTGATCTGTAATTGCAATGGCAGTCATAGAGAGTTTTTCTGCCTTTTCTATTATAGCTGAAGGAGAAAAAGTTCCATCCGAAAAATATGAGTGTGTGTGTAAATCGATCATACGGTCATAATATAATCAAAATGTAGTATCGTAAAGATATTTGGTAGTAAAGATGTTCTGTAGTTCTGTAGTAGAGACGTACTTTAGTGCGTCTCTACAGTGTGCCCTGTCTGAACGAGGATGATACAAAAAAAGATGATGAGTAAAGTAATCCTTGTCGATATAGAAAAGAAGTTGTTGACATAAAAAATTGTGGAAAGTACAATTTAACCTGAAACTAGGAGATGCTATGCCTAAGGCTGTCAGTTACAAGACTAATTCTATTGTATATTTTAAGGGTGATATTAATGAAAAAATATATATTCTTAACAATGGGAGAGTTAGTTTAAATTATAATGACATTGAAACAGGTCAGGAAATGCATGATCTTATTAAAACAGGAGAATTTTTTGGAGTTAAATCAGCCATAGGGAAGTATCCCCGGGAAGAAACTGCTGTAGTCTTACAGGATTCAGCAATGATTGCATTTTCAGTATCAGAATTTGAACAGATAGTATTACAAAATACACGAATAATGATAAAAATGCTAAAAGTTTTTTCAAATCAGCTTAGAAGAATTCATAAACAGGTAAGAAATCTTTTAAGAAGCGGGACTGATGTAAGTGATCCTGAAACTGGGCTATTTAATATAGGAGAGTATTATCTAAAGGTTAGGAAGGGTAAACAGGCTATTTATGCCTTAAGACGTTATCTTACTTATTACCCTTCAGGTAAATATGCTTCTGAAGCTTCAAGATTACTTGAATCTGCCGAAAGTGGATCTGTTCCTAATATAAATCCTATATCTGCAGGTTCGGGACGGCAACCAGGAGTTGATCTTTCTGAAATTGCCAAATCATATTATAATGCAGTTAGTTTGTTTAGCCAGGAAAAATTTAAAGAAGCTCTATCCGGATTTCAGAGAATTTTAGAAAATGGAGTTGATGGAGAATATGAAGCAAAAGCCAAATATGAAATTGGTAGATGTCAATATAACCTACAGAAATATGAATTATGTATAAAACACTTTACTTCACTTATTCAAAAATATCCTAAACATCCAGATTTAATTGATTCTCTGTTTTATGTAGGAAAAAGTTATGAAGGGATGAATAATATTGAAAAAGCAGCAGGATTCTTTAAGAAGGTAATTGCAATGGCTAAAGATGAGGCTCCAATAATGCGTAAGGCGAAAAAGGCTCTTAAGGGATTGGAGGGTAACTAAATATGGCTCTTGATCTATCTATGTTTAACAGATTTGCAGTTAATTTCCAGGCAGGTGATATTGTTTTTTGTGAGCATGAGCCAGGTGATAATTTCTATCTTATCCAGTCTGGTCGTGTTCAAATAGTCAAAATCATAGATGACCTTGAAAAGATTATTGATATTCTTCAACCTGGAGAAATATTTGGAGAAATGGCAATATTGGAAGAAGCTCCCAGATCTGCTTCTGCAGTTGCGCTTGATAATGTAAAAGCTCTGGAATTTAATCGTGAAAACTTTGAAATTCTTATGAAAGGAACACCTCAGATAGCTTTGAAGCTTCTTAAACTTTTTACTAAACGTATTTATGATCAAAAACGCAGATTTTTAATACTAACTCTGGATGACTCTCAGGCTAAAATTGCGGATGTTTTTTTGATGCTTTCTGAAACACAACCTGCCCACGATGAAGATGTGAATGAAAGAATATTTATGACGACAGTTGAAGATATTGCCCATTGGGCAGGAGTTTCTCCCGTTGAAAGCAAACGTATTCTTAGTCAATTTGCCAGTCAGCGACGTCTCGAAATATTTCCAGATAGGATAATAGTACAAAATATAAATGATTTTGCAAGATTTGTAAATTCCAAAAGACGATCCCAGGTTTCTTGATAATTGTGTTAGGATCATGGATGTCCTTTTTGTTACAAAATGTAAGGGCAGTCACCAGGATTTGCTTTGCAAACCCTGGTGGCTGCCCCTGCGTATATATTTAAATCTTTTTCAGTATCAGTGTTGAATTGTGACCACCAAATCCAAAAGAGTTTGACATTGCAACCTTAACTTCTTTCTCTACTATTTCTGTATTTATACATGTAAGAGGTATTTCAGGATCAAGGTTTTCAATATTGATATTTGCCGGTATTTTTCCTTCTTTGATTGCCATTGCACAAATTATTGCTTCCAATCCTGCTGTAGCACCAAGAAGATGACCATGCATAGATTTTGTTGAGCCTACATTAATATTATCCTGTTTTCCTTTTAGGAGTTTATAGACAGCTTTACTTTCTGCAATATCTCCAACAGGTGTTGAGGTTCCATGCATATTTATGTAGTCAATGTCTTCACATTTTAGTCCAGCTTGAGTGAGTGCCATCTCCATCGAAAGTAAAGCACCACCACCCTCAGGATCTGGAGCAACAAAATCAAAGGCATCGCCAGACATACCTGCTGAAGCTATTTCACAAATTATGTTTGCACCTCTGGCTTTTGCATGCTCATAATCTTCCAGTACAAGCACACTCGAACCTTCACTCATAACAAAACCATCTCTGTCTTTATCGTAGGGTCTTGAAGCGGTTTTAGGGTCATCGTTCCTGGTAGATATTGCTCTCATATTTGAAAAACCTGCCATTGCAAGTTCCCCCACAGTTCCTTCAGAACCTCCTGCAAACATTACCTCGGCCATACCTGCCTTAATAAGCATCATTGCAATTGCAATTGCATGATTTGATGTAGCACAAGCTGTCTGGGTACTTAAGTTTGGACCTCTAAAACCATAAAGCATACTTATGTAACCTGCTGCTATATTTCCAATTGACATTGGAATATAAAATGGACTTACTCTTCTTGGACCTTTAGTTGCAAGAGCAACTGAATTGTCATAATTTACCTGCAATCCTCCTATTCCGCTTCCAAAAGATATTCCAATTTTATCAGGGTTCTTTTTAATATCCAGCCCGGAAGATTCAACAGCTTCTTTCATACCTGCAACACCATAATGTACAAAAAGGTCAGCTCTTTTTGCTGATTTTAACTGTTCGTCTGTATAGTATTGTTTATAATCAAAATCTTTAATTTCTCCTGCAATCTTTGTTGCTATATTGGATGCATCAAAGTGTGTAATAGGTCCGATACCCGATTCTCCAGCCAGTACCTTTTTCCAGGTATCAGCAACATTCATTCCCATAGGGTTTACTGTTCCCATCCCAGTGAGAACTACTCTTTTTTCACTCATTTTTTTTCCTTTTAAAACAATTTAAGTTATTATAATATATAATAGTATCTTTTATTTTTCATCCTCAATTATCCATACTTTGTGTTCAATTGTCTGATTATATTTTATTGTAATTTAAATGTAATTCAGGTTATAGTAAAAAAAGTATGAAATTATTATTTTTTATTAGTAATATTGAATTAAACGAGATGAATAAGGGTGATTTGTATTTGCATAGTCATTTAGAGCATGAAATGATCTATTGCTATGAAGGAGAATCACCATATATAAATTCTGGAGATTTGTTGTTTTATCCGGCCGGACAAAAACATAAACTAAGCTGTATCCCCGGAAAAACACTAAAGTTTCGTCAGATATATTTTGATGAAGATCTTTTTTCTTCTTCTGTACATATGGAAAAAGAGGCTCTTTTTGTTCTTGGACAAATAAAGTTGTACTTGAAGTTTAATAATAGTGTCAGCCTTTCAAAAATTGGTTCTGAAAGAGTAGGTAAACTTTTTGAAAGTATGGAATGGGAATTTAAAAACCGTTATCATGGATATTCCTGGACCATAAGATTAAAACTTATTGAACTTCTGGTCACACTTATGCGTGACAGGGAATTCATTATTCCAATTCGAAAAGAAATTGCAAAACCTTTATCAAACAGTCACATTCAGGATGTTCTTTTTTTTATCAATACCAATTATATGAACAATATTAAAATAGAAACAGTACTAAAATTTTGTCCTTTAAGTCGTAGCCATTTTCATGCTTTATTTAAACAGGAAACTGGAACAACCTTTATTCAGTACTTAAATGAGGTACGGTGTCAGAAAGCAGGAGAATTATTAGCAACAACAAGTGATTCTATTCTTGATATATCTTTACAGTGCGGGTTTAATAATCTTAGCCATTTTGGACATACTTTTAATACTGTTAAAGATATGGCCCCTGGTAGCTACAGGAAAAAATCTCTTATACAACCTGATTTGCCAAAGTTTCATTAAAAAATGTAAAATAACAATACGATAGATTGGGAGTAGCTATGAGCGTGTTTAAGGAAAATGATATTAGAGGATTATTCCCTAAGGAATGGGATAAAGAATTAGCTTTCTTAATTGGAAATTATTTACCTGAAATATTTCAAATTGATAAAATTGTAATCGGACGTGACGGGCGGGAATCTTCAATAGAAATTTTAGAATATTTAAATTTGGGTTTGGCTACTGCAGGAGTTGATGTTACCGAAATTGGAATAGTGGACACTCCAGCTGTGTATTTTGCGATTGAAAATTATAATTTTGACCTGGGAATAATGATAACAGCTTCCCATAATCCTGCTGGATATAATGGCTTAAAAATTACAGGAAATACTTCAAATCCCATAGATATTATCAGTGGCATAGAGGCTCTTGAAAAACTTGTAATTTTAAATAAGAACAATTTAAAAATTACAGTTTCAAAGGACAACATTAAGTTTTTAGATATAAAATCAGAATATGTAAAATATTTAGGGACTTTTCATGTAAAAGGTCAAAAACTAAAGGCTGTTTTCGATTGTTCAAATGGTTCTGGTGGTAAGTTTATAGATTCTATTCTTAGTAACTTTTCTGGAGAAATTATTGTAATTAACAGTGAAATTGATGGAAATTTTCCAAATCATGGTCCAAATCCTGTTTTAAAAGAGAACCTAAAGCAGATACAGGAAGTTATTACTGAAAATAAAGCTGATATAGGTTTTGTTTTTGATGGAGATGCAGACAGGGTTGTCATGATAGATGGATCCGGCGAGATAATATCCCCTGACCTTATTACTGCAATTTTAGGTTTATATTACTTTAAATATCAGCCACAATCCTTCGAAGGCAATAATACTGTTCTGGTTGATATCCGTTCTTCAAACAGTATTAGGGAATATTTAACAGGTTTAGGAGCTGAAGTTGAACTTTGTCCTGCAGGTCATGGAAAAATAAAGAAAATAATGCGCGATAAGAAAGCTCTTTTTGCAGGTGAATTATCAGGTCATTATTATTTTATGGAAAGTTTTTACAGCGATTCTGCCTGGCTTTCAATATTTAGAGTTTTAAGTGTTCTTTCTGAAGAAACAAAAACTCTTCTGGAACTCAAAAATGAGATATTACAATATCATTTCTCAGGAGAAATAAGTTTTCAAATTGAAGATAAAGAAGGTGCAATAAACCGGCTTTTAAATCAATTTAACGATGCTCTTATAAATAATCTGGATGGATACAGGTTTGATTATTCAGACTGGTGGTTTATCATTCGTAAATCTGGTACAGAGCCTTTAATCAGACTTGTTGTGGAAGCAAAGTCTGAAGAGATACTCAATCAAAGAATCCATCAGCTTACAGAGATTATTACTAAGGATATAATATGAGTTTTGACTGTAAATATAAGGCAAAAGATTACCAATGTCTTAGACTGAATGTAGAGTGTTCACCGGGTATTAAAGGATGTGTTCTTGCTGGAAGATAAAAAAAAGTACAAAATATGAATAATGCTGAAGTAAAATTACACTTTACCCCATATATAGAGGTAAGAATTAAAAAATATGTAAAAAGTATACAAGAGGAATAAGTTATGAAAAATAAAAAATGTGTAGTTTTTGATTTTTCCAGGGGTCTGCCTGAAGAAACTTCTTATTATCACTACAAAAATGGACAATTAGATCTGGATCTTAAAATTGAAGTTAAGTCACCGGAACCGGTTTATAGCAGTAATATCATTAAGTTTAAGGGGCTTAAAAAGAAGAACGACTCTCCCATGGAGGGACTGGAAGAGCCGTTCGATATTGCCTGAATTTCCAGAATATATTAGTGTTTTAAAAACTCCACTCTTCTATTGAAGACCATTTTTCTTTAGAATTTCGTACTCTGGGTTCATTTTCTGCTTTAAGTTGTCTTTCATTTAATGTTTCATCACTTCCGCTATATCCAAAGATAAGAATTGTGAGTAATTTAATATCATCTGGTATGCTGAACTCTTTTTTAATAAGGTGCTAAAGATGCTGCCTTCAATAGTCTTTCCACAATTTTAGTTTCTACTGGTTTATTGCTTATAGCTCTATATGATCTTCTGTCATTAATTTCAGCTAATATTCCATTATTTTCGTGCATTATATTCTCCTTTTTGTTTTATATGTTAATTTATTTGGTCACCAAACATCTTTATAATCTGTGTTCCTGTGTTTTCGGATAAAACAAAATCTTTTCCTGCGAAAGTAGAGTTCCCTGTATAACTCTTTTCTCCCTTAGTCATAATAGAAAGATTATGGGCTCTATCTCCTTCGTACAGAGTAATTGTGAAAATATTGCTGTTGGTGTTGTTACCAGCTGTTTCAGTATAAGAATCAAATCTTGAGTTTACCAGATATCGAAGGCTCTGATCCATGGCTTTTGTGTCCAGGGTTAAGCCACTAACTGTTTTCCAAACATCCTTATTATCTGAATCCACAGATTTATTAATAGTATTTTTTTTCTCTTTTTCTATAAGCTCAATTTTATCTATTTTATTTGTATCAATATCAAGAATCGTTTTATCAATTAAATCCTTTTCAGTTGTATCAAATAGTTTTTTGATGTTTGCACCGGTCGTAAAAACTGAATTATTATCAGCCCTTCGAATAAAAGCAAATTTACTACTTACGTTTAAATCGCCAATATATAGTTCACGAATAGGATTTTTAATATTATTTTTCTCTGTATTTGCTGTAATATTTATAAATTCTCCTTCATCCAGACCATAGTTTTGGTAGTTATTTGTATCAGAAACCATATCAATAAAATCAGGGTTTTCCAGAAATAACAGCATCTCAGCTACTTTGGACGGCTCTATTCTAAGATTAGAAGGAGTAATTTTCCATACACCATTGTCTGAGTATAATTTAATTGTGTCTGCTAAACTCTTAATCTCTATGTAAGTAATTGTCTGGGTTTCCAGAGGAGAAAACTTTGGAATTGTATAATTCATTTTTCCAGTATTGTTAAAAATTAAATATAGCCCAAGAATTATTATTGTTGTAAAT
>JAQIBN010000176.1 GCA_027859095.1 Spirochaetia bacterium
GTTATATGATCCAATAAAATACTGAAAATCTCCTCGGTAAATAGCATTATAATAACTTGCAAATTCTGCAATAATATCAGAATCTTCTTTTGAATAAGAATATGCTTGTTCCAGATAACCGGATAAAATTCTGCGAACATTATTTATATGATCAACTACTGCTTCTTTTTCAATAAAAAATATATCTGCATTAAGAAGTCCCTGCCCTTCTTTTGCTACTAAATGTTTAATACTATATCTACTATTATAACTTCTTTGGTCCTCTGAAAAATTACTAAATTTTCCAAGATAGAGACCAATACCTCTAATTTCAATTGCTGATTCAAATTTATCATGAGGGCCTTCATAATTAACAAATTCAACTGATTCACGTTGTACTTTAAAAAGTTCTTCCTGAACTACTGTTTGTGCAAATATATTAGTAGAAATGGCGATTAAAATTATTACAAAAAATATTTTTCTCATTCTTACATCCTTTGGTTGCAAACAATTAACCTTAATTATAGAACTCTTTTGTAAATAAAACATCTACTTTTTTACTGAATTTATAATATCAAGTGCTAGTTCTTTAATATTTCTGGAACTTGAAGTTAAAAATATGTCAGTAATAATAGATAATAAAGTCCTGTCTATTTGGCCATTATACTTTTTTATTTTTTGAACTGAAATTAGGATTTGACTTAAATAGCTCTGACTGATACTAGATTTATTTGTACTATAATAATTATATATTCCATTGGTAATTACTTGATCCATGTTGCTTTGAAGATTTCCAAGAGATCTAAAAATTGATCTGACAACATAATCATCCCATTCAAAATTTAATAAATCTGTAAGAAAATCAATGGTTTTAAAATTACCGGTAATTCCAAGAATATCAATAGCTCTACTTCGAATAACTGGAAAATCATTAATTAAAAGACCCTCTACCAATAATGGGTTTTTAACAGCACCTGCAGCCATATTTTCAAGAATACCCAGAAGATAAGACTTCCCTGCTATAAACTCCCTACTAAATAATCTGATTTCAATTTCATCTAAAATACCATTCAAAACTTGTTCATTTAAACTTTTTGAGCTTTCCATAAAATATAAATAATCAGATGATACAATAATTTCATCTTTTTCCGTTATCATTGTATCTGTTAATAAAGAGCCTCTATTTTCTCCCCCTCCCCTGAATGAAGGCCATATATAATTAGTAAAATCACTTTTTATTAACTCATTGCTGCCATATTTATAAAATAACCAGTCCCTGCTACCAAGATATATATTGCCATCTAATGAAATCAAAAATCTATCTGAAGGTAATCCTCCATTTATCTGACTAATAATTTCACCTTCAAAATTAAACCAGCTTATCTTTCCTTCAGAATCAAGACTAATTATTTCATTTGAATAAGAGGCTAAATCAATCTGTAAATTCCTTTCGTTTTTATTCCATATATAAACACCCTCAGAATCCAGCATTGTTATATTATATCCATGAGTAATTACAATACAATCTTCAGAAAGTACAATAACTGAATTTACAGGGCCGGATAGAGATTTATTCCAAATTTTCCTTCCTCCATAATCTATTGCAACAAGAGTAGAATTATTTGTGCCAACATAAATATTATCTGTTGTCAGAGCAATAGTTTCTGCATTACCGGAAAGCAAAAAAGTCCAAAGTCTTAAACCATCCATATTAAAGGCATATAACCGTTCATTATTTAGTGCTATATAAACATCGATACCAATAACGGGTCCAGAAACAGGTTTATCTGGTAGCTTCATTTCCCATCGAATAAATCCTGTATGACTAATAGAATAAAACCAGCCTTCAGTTGTAGCAATAAAGAGTGTTCCATCTGCTTTTATTGCCGGAGACCCTACAGGAGTACCTTTAAGTTTAGCTTTCCAAATTATTTCTCCTTTGGAATTAGTAGCTAAGAAATAATCTCTTTTACTTCCTGCATAAATGGTACCATCATAACCGAGTGAAAGAGTTTCTGTTATTCTATCTTCAAGATTAGTTCGCCATTTTAATTCACCATTTCTGTTTATTGCATATAAAAAGCGATCCTCAGAACAAAAGTAGATGGTTCCATCCGAGCTTTCTACAGGAGGAGTTGTTATCCGTCCACCAGTTGTGTACCGCCAGAGGATTTCAGAAGTATCAAATGCAAAAAGTGTTAACGAAATTAGTAGAGACAGGATAAGAATAGATATTGATTTTTTAGGAAACATGTATGTGGAACAGGCTACCATATGTGTGAAAACAATAGTAGGGGCAGCCCACAAGGGTTTGCGAAGCAAATCCTTGTGACTGAGGATGCATAGTCGAGCAGGGACGGAGTTCCGTCCAGACTGCCCTTGCGTAACAGATAATAACAGAATAATTATATAGTCAACCTGTTATGATTATGATTTTTATACATATTGTCTCTTATTGATTTAACATCGTCACTATTAAGATAGTCATCGAATCGCATATATTTATCAATAACTCCCTGAGGTGTAAACTCTACAATTCTATTTGCAATGGTATCTATAAACTGATGGTCATGGCTTGTCATAAAAATAGTTTCTTTGAAGTCAATAAGCCCATCATTTAGGGCTGTAATAGCTTCAAGGTCAAGGTGACTGGTAGGTTCATCAAAGAGAAGTACATTTGAACCTTCCTGCATAATCTTTGCCATCATACATCTCACTTTTTCTCCACCAGAAAGCACCCTGGCACTTTTTAATCCATCCTCACCGGAAAACAACATTCTTCCAAGGAAACTTCGAATATAAGTTTCATCAGCATCTGCTGAATATTGACTTAACCATTCTGTAAGATTGTAATCAGTATCAAAATATTTAGAATTTTCCTTAGGATAATAAGAATTTTTAATTGTTACACCCCACTCAAAGCTACCCTTATCCGCCTCAATCTCACCAGATAGTATCTGAAAGAGAACAGTCTTTGCCAGATGATCTGGACCAACCAAAGCTATTTTATCTCCTTTATTTACATGAAATGAAAAATCCTTTAATACCAGTACACCGTCTATAGAATGTGATATATTATTTATTTCAAGAATATTTTTTCCACATTCCCTCTCGGATTTAAAATTAATGTAGGGGAAGCGCCTTGAACTGGGTTTTATATCATCAATAGTAAGTTTTTCTATAAGTTTCTTTCGGCTGGTTGCTTGTTTCGATTTTGAGGCATTGGCACTGAAGCGCTGAATAAAAGTTTTAAGCTCGGCTACTTTATCCTCTCTCTTCTTTTTATCATCCTTACCCTGTTTGTTGGCTAACTGACTCGACATATACCAAAAATCATAATTCCCAACAAAAAGTTGAATCCTGGCAAAATCAATATCCGCCACATGGGTACACACTTTATTCAGAAAATGCCTGTCATGGGAAACTACAATCACGGTATTATTAAATCTAAACAGGAAATCTTCCAACCATGTAATTGACTCCAGATCAAGATGATTTGTTGGCTCATCCAGAAGTAATATATCAGGGTTCCCAAAAAGAGCCTGAGCAAGAAGAACCCTGATTTTCTGACCACCATCAAGTTCCTTCATTTTTCGTGAATGTAAGTCTTCGGTAATTCCCAGACCAGCTAACATTTGAGAAGCTTCTGATTCTGCTTCCCAGCCATTAATTTCTGCAAAGTCACTTTCAAGCTCTGCAGCCTTAAGACCATCCTCTTCTGAAAAATCCTCTTTAGCGTAAATAGCTTCTCTTTCCATCATAATGGCGAATAGTTTTTTATATCCAACAATTACTGCATTTAAAACTGTAAAATCATCAAAAGCAAAATGATCCTGTCGTAGAACAGCAAGTCTCTCCCCGGGAGTTATTATAACCTCACCAGCATCCTGTTCCAACTCTCCTGAGAGAATGTTCATAAATGTTGATTTACCTGCACCATTAGCACCTATAACACCATAACAGTTACCTGGAGTAAACTTTATATTTACATCTTTAAAGAGAACTCTTTCACCAAATGAAAGAGAAATATTACTTGCATTTATCACTTAAACCCTGCCTTGTTA
>JAQIBN010000180.1 GCA_027859095.1 Spirochaetia bacterium
ATAGCCAGGGAAGCAGGGATCCTCTATACTCTGTTTCGAAAAAATGGTTTAACAGTGAGCAATGAAGGTATTCTAATAGCTGCTGCATGCATTCATGATAATATTCCGTTATTTACAGGCAATCGAAAACATTTCGAAAGTATACCGGGGCTTAGGCTGTATGATGCAGCTGTGTAGGTCAGCTTTCCTTTCTCTTTGGAAATCTTCTTACATAGAACTTCCACCCATCGTAGTTGGACTCGATAATACTTCCCCGATCAGCATAGTTTCTGTTACCAGTTCTCCCTGGTATTTTTCCCTGAATTCAAGCATGCCGTCCAGAATAGCATTTAATTGCAGACTTCTATGAGGACGGTCCGTTTTACGCCAGATGCTTACCATTGCAAAAGTCATGTATGAAGTCTTATTTACCCTTGCAAATAACAGTTAGGTAGATATAATAAGTATATGAAAAGAAAAGAAGAGCAATATCTTAATGACTGGTTAAAAAACAGTCATAGAAAACCTTTGATTATTCGAGGGGCAAGACAAACTGGAAAGTCTACACTTGTTCGATTATTTGCCAGGAATACCAATCTAAAACTAATTGAACTGAATTTTGAAGAAAATTATCAATATAAAGAAATATTTTCTACAAATGATGTAAAGAAACTTATTAAATCCCTTGAAATCCATCTAAACACTAGGATCGACTGTAATCGTTCTCTGTTGTTTTTGGATGAAATACAAGCCCATCCTAAGGCTATTGCAACACTTAGGTATTTTTATGAGAATATACCTGAATTGGCAGTATTAGCAGCTGGTTCTTTGCTTGAATTTGCCCTGGATGAATATTCTTTTTCTATGCCTGTAGGCAGAATTGAATATCTTTTTATGGGGCCAATGACATTTGAAGAATATCTGAATGCAAATAATGGAGAGCAACTTGCTCACTATTTGAATAATTATTCTTTAAAGGAAGCTATACCGGAATCGATCCATAGAAAAGCATTGGAGCATCTTAGAACTTATTTTTTAATTGGAGGTATGCCGGAGGTTATTGGAACTTATTTGGAAAGTGGATCCCTATTGGCAGCAGATAAAATTAAATACTCAATTTTGAATACATTTCGTGATGATTTTAATAAGTACAAAGGTAGACTTAATCTTGCAAATTTGCAGGAAGTTTTTGACAGATTGGGGATTATCGTAGGGAAAAAGATCACCTATAAATCACTACTACCGGATGAAAAAAGTTATAAGGTAGAAAAAATTTTGAAACTATTCGAGAATGCAAGACTTTTATACAGGGCATATCATTCAAGTGCTAACGGGCTACCCCTAAAAGCTGAAATAAACCGAAAAAAGGCAAAAGGTATTTTTTTAGATATTGGTTTATACCTTTCTATAAATGGGTTGTCCCTGGCTTCATTAAACATGGATGAGAATCTATTTTTTTCAAATAGAGGAGATCTTGCAGAACAATTTGTTGGACAGCATTTATTATATAGCCGGCCTGAATACATGATACCGGAAGTTTATTATTGGAACAGAGAAAAGAGCCAATCCAATGCGGAAATAGATTATTTATTACAACTAAATAATATAATCCTTCCAATTGAAGTAAAATCAGGAAAGACTGGAACTTTAAAATCACTTCATCTGTTTATGGAGCAAAAAGAACTTGAGAAGGCTGTAAGATTTTCAACTAATAAACCTATTGTGGAAATGGTAAGTCCTTCACTTTCAGAATCTAATTATAGTTATAAATTAATAACATTGCCCCTATACTTAGTAGAGCAAACTGAACGATTATTGAATTTACTTTAAGTTATTGCAAACAAATATAATACATTGCTAAAAAGCTATTTACAAAAATCTGTAATTTCGTTAATAATGGTAAATGGAAGCACGAAATATCTTTAAAAATTTATCCCCCCTTGATCATCGTTATTATCTGTCGAATCGTGAACTCTTTGAAAGCCTAAGTACTTATCTGAGTGAAGAAGCAGTAGTAAAATATTGTATCAAGGTAGAATCGGCTCTTCTCGAAACCCATATCCAAATGCAGATGCCGGGCTCAGAAGCGATCATCAAACAAATTAGAACTCTTGAACGCACCATTACGCCTGAAATGGTCTATGAAGAAGAGGAAAACACACAGCATAATATCCGTGCTCTTGTTAATGTTATGAAACTCAATGTACCGGATAAGGTTAGCCATTTTGTTCATCTTGGAGCCACATCTGTGGATATTCTTGATACTGCTGCTGCTTTGCGGATGAGGGATGCCAGTAGGAAAGTGGTGCTTCCTGCTCTGATCGATCTTATGGAGAGCCTCCTTGATATTGCAGATAGAGAGGCAGGTACACCCCAGGTTGGCAGAACTCATGGGCAGCATGCAGTTCCTGTTACTCTGGGGTTTTCTTTTGCCGAGTACATTGCAAGATTGGGTAAATCTATCCTTAAACTTGAAGAACTCTCGGTCGATCTAAGGGGAAAACTGGCAGGTGCTGTTGGTGCTTATAATGCAACTTCCCTTCTGGTGAAAGACCCTATTGAGCTGGAAACGAAATTTCTTTCCCTCCTTGATCTAAAGGCTGCAGAATATTCAACACAAATGGTAGAACCGGAATATCTCTTGAGACTCCTACTGGAAATGAATGTCGCCTTCGGGATAATTGCAAACCTTGCTGATGACCTGAGACACCTTCAAAGAACAGAGATTGATGAACTTAGAGAACTGTTCACAAATACACAGGTTGGTTCCTCGACTATGCCTCAAAAACGTAATCCCTGGAACTCCGAGCATGTTAAGAGTCTCTGGAAAGCCTTTTTCCCAAGGGTCATGACTTTTTATATGGATCAGATATCTGAACATCAACGTGATATGTCCAACTCTGCATCCTCCAGGTTTATTGCGGACTATATTTCAGGGTTTGTTGCCGCTATAGCACGGATGAATAAAATTGTTACAACAATCCGGGTAGACAGAAAAAGACTCCTTGAGAATATCACTTTAAAGGGTGATCTTGTTCTTGCGGAAGCCGCCTATGTTCTTCTTTCTCTTTCCGGTGATACTGATGCTCATGAGAAGATTCGTAAAATAACACTCGAATGTGAAGCAAATGGTACGAGACTCGTTACTGCCCTCCAGGATGATCCTGAGTTATGGAACTATATTTCAACAAGACTGAAGTTGACTACCGGAGAAGATGCAAAGGAGTTTTTCTCTAATCCACAAAAATATAGTGGTAAGGCTGCAGATAAAACAAAAAAATTAGTTTTTAAATATCGCAGGGAAATGATTAAGCTTAAGGAGATACTTTAAAATGGGAATAATTTCGGAGACTTTGAGTTATGATGATGTTCTGCTTATTCCCGGATATCTATCTTAATGTTCCGGTTATTTCTGCAGCTATGGATACTGTTACCGAATCTGACCTGGCAATTGCAATCGCACTTGAGGGTGGAGCTGGTGTAATTCACAGAAATCTAACCCCCGAAATTCAGGCAAATCATGTAGGTAAAGTCAAGCGCTTTTTAAACTGGATAATTGATCACCCTGTGACTGTATCACCTGGACAAGCCATTTCTGATGTGATGGAGCTTATTCAGGAATATAATATTTCCGGTCTGCCTGTTGTGGATGAAGGAAAGCTTGTTGGAATTATAACTGGGAGGGATCTGCGATTCTGCACAGATTATTCTATTCTTGTAGGTGATGCAATGACCAAAAATCCAATTGTTGCAAATGAATATCCTACACCCGAAAGTGCTCGGGAAAAATTCTATATGCATAAAATTGAAAAGTTACCGGTTGTTGACAGTAAAGGGCGTTTAACAGGGTTAATTACTGTTAAGGATATGGAAAAGAAACTCCTCTCCCCGGGTGCGGCGATAGACGGAAAAGGAAGACTTATTGTCGGAGCAGCAATTTCCCCTCAGGATTTCAGAAAACGAATACCGCTTCTGATGGAAAATTATGTGGATTTTGTTGTAATGGATACAGCACATGGAGATTCGATGAGTGTTATCGAAGCAGTAAGGTCAATAAAGAAGGAGTATGATATTCCTGTAATTGGTGGAAATGTGGCCACTGCGGAAGGTACCAGGAGGTTGATCGATGCAGGAGCAGATGCAGTAAAAATTGGAGTTGGTCCCGGTTCTATTTGTACGACACGAATTGTTGCAGGTATCGGGGTCGCTCAGCTTACAGCAGTAATGGACTGTGCAGAAGAGGCGGATAAATTGGATATACCTGTAATTGCGGATGGTGGAATTAAATATTCCGGAGATATAACAAAAGCAATTGCAGCTGGTGCAAGTACTGTGATGATCGGAAATATGCTGGCAGGTTTAAAAGAATCTCCCGGAAAAGAAATTATCTTTGAAGGAAGAATCTTTAAATCATACCGCGGCATGGGTTCTATAGCTGCAATTAAGGAGGGGTCAGGTGACCGCTACCAGATGTCAAAAAATGATGCTCCTGTTCCTGAGGGTATTGAGGGCCGGGTACCATACAAGGGTGAACTCAAACCCTTTCTGTATCAGCTTGTTACAGGATTAAAAAAAGGTATGAGTTATTGTGGATGTTCTGATATTCCTGCAATGAGGAAATACAGGAAGTTTGGAAAGATATCATCTGCCGGGCTTAAAGAAAGTCATGCCCATGACATTTCTATTACCCAGGAAGCACCTAACTATTCGCATAATTAAACTGTAAATATTAGGAAGATTAATGAAAAGCGTATTTGTAGAGAAAAAAGCTCATTATAACACTCATTCAAAGGATCTTCTTCGTCAACTGAGAGATCAATTGAATCTTTCGGATTTGAGCAGGGTAAGGATTCTTAACAGATATGATTTTAAAGACCCCGGGGAAGAGATTTATCAGAAAATTTGCAGAACAATCCTTTCTGAGCCTCCTGTTGATCATATATATCATGAAGATTTTCCAATTACAGAAGACGAGACAGCATTTGCTGTGCTCTATATTCCCGGGCAATTTGATCAGAGGGCAGATTCTGCAGCTCAGTGTATTCAGCTTATTACCCATGGATACAGGGAGGAAATTAATACTGCCAGGATCTATATTCTTAAGGGTCATATAAAGAAACCGGAACTTGAGAGAGTAAAAAACTATCTGATAAATATTGTTGATTCCAGAGAGGGAAACCCCTGGACTGCTAAGGAACCGGAAGGCATCCCGGTAATTGAAAGGAGAGATCAGAGGTCTATCGATGGATTTATCAGTATGAGTTCCACCACCCTTGAGAATTTTCATAAAGAGATGGTTCTTTCTATGAGTCTCGGGGATCTAAAATTCTGCCAGGATTACTTCCGGGGAGAAGAAAACAGAGATCCTTCTGTTACAGAAATTAAAGTTATTGATACGTACTGGTCGGATCACTGCAGACATACTACCTTTACCACAGGTATTGATGAAATTTTGATTGAGGAAGGCAGGTTCAGCAGGATTATTAGGGAAACTTATGATCAATATCTTGAAAGCCGAAATTTTGTTTACGGCACTTCTGATAGTCGCTCCTCTTCAGATAAAAAATCACGGGATGTTTCCCTTATGG
Source organism: Spirochaetia bacterium (assembly GCA_027859095.1). GTDB lineage: Bacteria > Spirochaetota > Spirochaetia > B11-G9 > B11-G9 > JAJRQE01. Next base: position 5,568 of record JAQIBN010000180.1, read on the forward strand.
ATATGGCAGTTGTCGGTATGAAGGAGCTGCTACCTGTCTTGGAGGTGCGATCAGGGACCCTCTTTCCGGAAGGAGTTATGTTTATCAGGCTATGCGATTGACAGGAAGTGCAGACCCTACCCGAAGTCTTGAAGAAACCCTGAAGGGGAAACTTCCCCAGAGAGTAATTACTCTGGGTGCAGCTTCCGGTTACAGTTCGTACGGCAACCAGATTGGAATTGCTACAGGTCATGTCAGGGAAGTCTATGATGAGGGTTTTCTTGCGAAAAGGATGGAAATTGGAGCCGTTATCGGTGCAGCACTTAAATCCAATGTCATGCGTAGTTCTCCCTTAAAAGGGGATGTTATTATTCTTGTGGGTGGTAAAACTGGAAGGGATGGGTGCGGAGGTGCCACAGGTTCTTCCAGAATGCATGATGAAAATTCTGTTGAAACGGCAGGCACAGAGGTTCAAAAGGGTAATCCTCCGGAAGAACGGAAGATTCAGCGGCTTTTTAGAAATGGAGATGCCTCCAGACTTATTAAGCGGTGTAATGATTTTGGGGCAGGAGGAGTGAGTGTAGCCATTGGTGAGCTGGCAGACGGACTCGTAATAAGTCTTGATAAGATACCAAAAAAATATGAAGGCTTAAGTGCAACCGAACTCGCAATATCAGAATCCCAGGAGAGGATGGCTGTTGTTGTGGATGAAAAAGACGAAGAAAAATTTTGCTTTATGGCAGAAGCGGAGAATTTGTATGCTACTAGGGTTGCTGTTGTAACGGAATTAAAGCGTCTTCAAATGAAAATTGGTGATAATATGGTTGTGGATTTATCCAGAAAATTCCTTGACTCGGGGGGTATCACCGCCCGGATTGATCTTACAGTTGAGGCCCCTTCTGAAAAAGGTTTTTTTTATGACAGGAAAGAATTATCCATTGATGGCGGTGCCGATGCTGTTATTCTTCGAACTAATTGGCTTAAAATCCTTGGTGATCTGAATGTGTGCAGCCTGCAGGGTCTTGGAGAGCGCTTTGACAGTTCTATAGGATCGGGTACAGTCCTTCTTCCCTTTGGAGGAAAATATCAGGTAACTCCCATAGAGGCTATGGTAGCAAAAATACCTGTATATGATGGGGATACAACCACGGTAAGTCTGATGAGTGAGGGTTACCTTCCGTCAATTGGGAAATGGAGCCCCTTTCATGGAGCCGTGTATTCTATAGTAGAAGCAGTGACGAAGATTTCGGCAGCCGGAGGTGATTTCCGTCATATCCGTCTTTCTCTCCAGGAGTATTTTGAAAGTCTGTCAAATGACAGGATAAAGTGGGGGAAGCCATTTGCTGCACTTCTGGGAGCCTTGAAAGTTCAGAAGGAACTGAAAATTCCGGCAATTGGGGGAAAAGACAGCATGTCAGGAACCTTCAAAAACCTGACTGTTCCACCTACCCTGGCTGCATTTGCTGTTTCAGTTGAAGAGGCTGAAAATATTGTTTCTCCGGAATTCAAATTAGCTGGAAGTGACGTAATTCTATTTATGGTTCCCAGAGACGAAAACGAGCTTCCTGACTTTGAAATAATGAAATCAAATTTGGACTGTCTTCATACTCTTATAAAAAAGGGGTATATAGCAGCTGCCCATTCCGTACGTTACGGGGGAATAGCTGAAGCTGTAAGCAAGATGAGTTTTGGTAATCGGATTGGAATTGAATTGGTTGGAAATTTTGATTTTTTTGACCCTTTGTATGGATCGGTAATTGTCGAATTAAAATGCAGGTATTCTGATCTGGATGAATTTCCAGGTACCAAAATATATAAACTTGGAGTAACTGCTCCAGATAAAGAAATTATAATTAATGATGTTTCTATATCATTAGAGGATGCCTTCTCGGCATGGACCATCCCATTGGATGATGTTTTCCCTTCATATCACAATGAGGATATATCAGAATCCCCGGTTCCAGATCATGCTGGGCCCGAACAGCTTGAAAAATTAAAAAATTTGCAGGTTGAAGGAGACGGGGCAAGCTCTGGTATGAGGGAAGAAAAAACTCAAAAGTTTTCAGTTCCTGGGATTTTCAGAGATGCAAAACCCCTTGTATGTATACCAGTATTTCCGGGTACAAATTGTGAGTTTGACAGCAGCAATCAGTTTATAAAGGCAGGGGCTATAAGTAAAAGTCCGGTTTTTCGCAACCAGAATCCCTGGGAAATTGAGGAATTTCTTTCCATCCTTGCAAGATCCATCCGGGAGTCACAGATAATAATGATACCAGGTGGTTTTAGTGCGGGGGATGAGCCGGATGGTTCCGGAAAGTTTATCGCTTCGGTTTTCAGAAATAATGAGATAGCTGATGCAGTTATGGATTTGCTTGATCAAAGGGATGGACTGGTGCTGGGAATTTGTAATGGCTTCCAGGCTTTGCTGAAACTGGGACTTCTCCCCTATGGTGAAATAAGGGACATGGGCTCAGATGTTCCCACCTTAACATTCAATAAAATTAACCGGCATGTGTCCAGGATGGTAAGAACACGTGTTGTATCTACACTTTCTCCATGGTATTCTTCACTAAGCTTGGGTATGATTCATACAATACCAGTCTCTCACGGAGAAGGAAGATTTATTGGAAAAGACAAGGAGTTAAAAACTCTTTCTCTTAATGGTCAAATAAGCAGCCGTTATGTCAACATGGATGGTAATGTGAGTATGCAGTATCCCCACAATCCCAATGGTTCTGAATATGCTATTGAGGGTCTGACAAGCCCTGATGGAAGGATTATGGGTAAAATGGGTCATTCTGAAAGAACAGGAGATTTTATAGGTATAAACGTTCCTGGAGAGAAGGATCAGAAGATCTTTGAGTCCGGAGTTAAATATTTCTTATAATTGAAATGCGTTTATTGACGCATTTTATCCGTATAACGCCGGTAATATGGACTGGCAGTTTCTACAGAAGGACCTTAAATCCTTCTACTATGGGTGAATCAGGTGAGGTCTGAATTTGCATAATTATCTTCAGGAAAATTATGTAAAAAGAGCCGCCATTGGATTACCCCCCCCCCGGTAGCCCGATGGCGGTTTTTTATTTCGAGGGGTGAAAGTTTAAAAAATACTGATATCATTTTCAGGAAAGCAGAAATTTTTTTGGAAAGTGATAATTATTATGGAGGCATTATGAAAGTTGGGATTATCCTGGGTAGTAGTGGGGACAAGGAAGTTATGAAGGCAGCTGGAAATGTACTGGATGAATTCGGTATACAGTGGTCCGCACATATACTATCTGCACATAGAACACCGGAATTGCTGCGAGCACAGGTAGCAAAAATGGAAGCTGACGGTGTTGGATGTTTTATAGCAGGTGCTGGATTGGCTGCACATCTTCCAGGGGTGATAGCTTCACTGACTACTATTCCTGTGATAGGTGTTCCGTTAAAAGCAGCTCTGGAAGGGATGGATTCCCTTCTTTCTATTGTGCAGATGCCGAAGGGAATACCGGTAGCAACTGTTGGAATTAATAATTCAACAAATGCGGGGCTTCTTGCTGTTCAGTTTCTTTACAGCGGAGACAATGATCTTAAGCAAAAAATGAAAAAATACAGAGTTGATATGAAGGAACGCCTGGAAATGGAAAATAAGGAAGAGGTAAAACTTTAATGGAAAATTTAAATGAATAATAATAGAGTTCCTGAATTAGATAAATTAGAAGAAGAATGTGGAGTTTTCGGATGTTTTTCCAACTCTCCGATTGATGCATCAGTAGTTACATATTATGGATTGTATTCCTTGCAGCACAGAGGCCAGGAGAGTGCCGGGATTGCAGTAAGCAACGGTGAACGAATAATGGTTCATAAAGGGATGGGACTTGTTTCGGAAGTTTTCAGCAAGGAAAAACTGGATGTCCTTAAAGGTTCTTCGGCTATCGGGCATGTCCGTTATTCTACAACAGGGGACAGTGATATTAAAAATTCTCAACCCCTTGATGCAGAGACGAAACTTGGACCCTTAAGCATCAGTCATAACGGAAATATTGTGAATGCTGATGTTCTCAGAGATCTTCTTGAAGATACAGGCCGTCTTTTTCAGACCTCGTCGGATTCTGAAGTTATCCTTAATCTTATTGCACGAGCCTATAAGAAGGGGCTGCCTGAAGCAGTAAGTGATGCGGCAAATACGATACAGGGCTCCTATGCGATTATTATTCTATCGAAAGACTCTATGGTTGGTGCCAGAGACAGGAATGGAATACGTCCCCTCTGCATTGGCAGGCTTGGAGATGCCTGGGTATTTGCATCTGAAAGCTGTGCCCTGGACACCATTGGAGCTGAGTTTGTAAGGGATGTTAAACCGGGTGAAATTGTCATTGCTGATAAGGATGGTCTGCGCTCAATAAATAATATGGAAAGAACTTCCTGCCAAACCTGTTCCTTTGAATACATATATTTTGCCAGACCCGACAGTGTAATAGATGAAATCGATGTGTATGAGATGCGATGTCGTTCAGGTGAAAGACTCTACGAAGAATGTCCGGTGGAAGCTGATATAATATCAGGGGTTCCCAATTCCGGGATACCGGCAGCAGTCGGTTACTCAAAGAAATCCGGTATTCCCTATGAGATGACCCTGATTAAGAATAAATATGTTGGAAGAACATTTATTACTCCTTCGCAGGAACTTAGAGAGAAGGCTGTTAACGTAAAACTTAATGTTATGAAAAATAGTGTTAAGGGCAAAAGGGTAGTACTGATTGATGACTCAGTTGTTAGGGGCACGACGAGTCGTAAGCTGGTTGAAATGCTCAGGGCTGCTGGTGCTACAGAAGTACATTTGCGTGTAGCATCTCCTCCTGTAGCTTACCCCTGTTACTTCGGGATTGATACACCCTATCGAAATGAACTGATAGGCAGTGAAGGTGATATTGAAGCTATGAATAAAACCATTGGAGCAGACAGTCTGGGATATCTCAGCAGGGAGGGGCTTTTAGCTTCTCTGGGTGGTGAGGAGAATTTTTGTATGGGATGTTTTACGGGGGTTTATCCTGTAGCTGCCCAAATTGGACGGGGAAAAGATGTTATGGGGGAACAAAAATGATTGATTATCGCTCTTCGGGTGTGAACAGGGATGAAGGGTACAGGACTGTTGCTTCAATAAAGGAACATTCAAAACGAACATCTACGGATGGCGTTCTTTCAACTCTCGGAGGGTTCGCAGCCCTCTTTGAACTAAAGGATTATAAAGAGCCTGTTTTGGTTTCCGGGACTGATGGTGTCGGGACCAAGCTAAAGATTGCCTTCGAATTGGGGATCTACGATACAGTTGGAATTGATTGTGTAGCAATGTGTGTCAACGATATCCTCTGCCATGGCGCTAAGCCCCTTTTCTTTTTAGACTATCTGGCTTGTGGAAAACTTAAATCAGAAGAGGCGGCTGCTATTGTGAAGGGCATTGCAGATGGGTGCCTTGAAGCCGGATGTGCCTTGACCGGTGGGGAGACTGCGGAGATGCCCGGGTTTTACAGTAATGGTGAATATGATATTGCAGGCTTTGCTGTTGGTGCTGTTGAAAAGAGCGCTATTATTGACGGCAGCACTATTCGTGAAGGAGATCTGCTGATAGGGCTGGATTCCCTGGGAATTCATAGTAATGGGTTCTCTCTTGTGAGAAAACTTGTGGATGATTTGAACGATGATTTTATGGGAAAACCAATCGGACCTGAACTTCTTAAACCCACTGCAATATATGTGCGTCTGATTTTAAACATTTTTGAAAAAATTAAAATCAAGGGGATGGCCCATATCACTGGCGGAGGATTATATGAGAATGTTCCCCGTATGTTCAGGCCGGAATATGAAGCTGTGATTGAAAAGAAAAAATTGAATATCAATCCTGTTTTCGAATACCTGATGGATAAAGGTGTAACGGAAGATGAGATGTTTCATACCTTCAATATGGGAACAGGTTTTGTAATATGTATTGATCCAGCGGATGAGGAAGAGGTTCTTAGTATAATAACTGCTTCAGATTTTATGGGCAGATCTATCGGATATGTCAGGAAAGGGGAAGACAGTTTGTGTTTGGTATAGCAGTTCTTATTTCAGGGAGGGGAAGTAATCTGGAATCAGTTATCTCTGCTGTTGAAGAGGGTTGGCTGAAATGTAGAATTACAGCTGTAATCAGTGACAATCCTGCCGCCGGGGGGCTGGGGCTGGCTAAAGAGATGGGAATAAAAACACATGTATTTCAGGGAGAGTCAGTTTCTGATAGCATTCTCAGTGCAGTAAAAGAGCATACGGATCTTATAGTCTGTGCCGGATTTCTTTCTATCCTAAGGGGAGCACTTCTTGATGTCTTTCAAAATAGGATAATTAATATACATCCTGCTCTTATTCCCTCTTTCTGTGGAAGTGGAATGTATGGTCTGAAAGTTCATCGGGCTGCCCTGGATTATGGAGTAAGGAAGAGTGGTTGTACAGTTCATTTTGTTGAATCCGGTATAGACACAGGGCCTATTATTTTACAGAGAACTGTTGAAGTCATTTATACTGATACAGCAGAAGATCTTCAGAAAAGAATCCTGGAAGAGGAGCATATTGCTATTGTGGAAGCAGTCAAATTAATTAGTGAAAATAGAGTGGAAGTTAAAGGACGAAAAGTTCTTATAAATTAATAGAAGGAGATTAACTTGATACAACGGGCATTGATCAGCGTATATGATAAAACTGGTATAGCGGAATTTGCGGAATTTCTTATAAGCAGGGATATTGAAATTATCTCATCCGGAGGAACCTACCGTTTACTGAAAGAAAAAGGTCTTGATGTTATGGAAGTAAATCAGGTAACCGGATTTGATGAGATTATGGATGGCAGGGTAAAAACACTTCATCCTAATATTCATGGAGGTATTCTTGCCAGAAGAAGTAACAAATCAGATATGGAGATCCTTAAGGATAAGGGGATTTCTCCAATCGATTTGGTAATTGTAAATCTGTACCCGTTTTTTGAAAAATATTCTGCTGATATTCCATTTGATGAAAAGCTCGAGTTCATTGATATTGGGGGCCCCACAATGCTGAGAGCGGCAGCCAAAAATTTCAAGGATGTAATTGTTCTTTCCGATCCGGATGATTATGTTGAAATTTCCAGTGAGATATCCATGACCGGAGATATTGACTATGCGGCTAGAAGGAAACTGGCAGGAAAGGTTTTTAATCTTATGAGTGCATATGACGCTGCAGTATCGAATTTTCTTCTTGAGGATGCCTTTCCTGAATACCTGGCTCCTGTGTATAAGAAGCAGAGTAATCTTAGATATGGTGAAAATCCACATCAGAGTTCTGCATTCTATACTTCTTTAATATCTGCAGGCGCTATGAATGGATTTAAGCAGCTTCAAGGCAAGGAGCTTTCGTATAATAATATAAGAGATATGGACATAGCCTGGAAAGTTGTCAGTGAATTTGAAGAGATTTCCTGTTGCGGTCTAAAACATAACACGCCCTGCGGTGCTGCAGTTGGAAAAGATCTACTTGATGCCTATCTGAAAACTCATGCAGGGGACCCTGTTTCCATATTCGGAGGTATTGTTGCGGTAAACAGAACTTTAGATAAAGAAACTGCAGAGGAGATGATAAAAACATTTCTTGAAGTAGTCCTTGCTCCATCTTTCAGTAAAGAAGCTTTGGAAGTATTTAGTTCCAAAACGAATTTAAGAGTAATTGAATGTAAGGTACAAACGTCCGGGGACAAAGAAATCCTCACTGTAGATGGTGGAATTCTTGTTCAGGATACTGATGTAAAAAAACATGAAAAAATGGAGGTTGTCACAAAATTGCATCCGGATGATAACCAGATATCAGATATGCTTTTTGGAGAAATTATCTGTAAGTATGTAAAATCCAATGCCATAGTAGTAGTAAAAGAAAAGCAGGTTTTAGGTGTCGGGGCGGGACAGGTAAACCGAATCTGGGCCGCAGAACAAGCTTTGGAAAGGGCTGCAGATAAATTTTCTGATAAAAAGGCAAATGGGACGGTATTAATATCGGATGCTTTCTTTCCTTTTCCTGATGTTGTAGAAACAGCAGCAAAATGGGATGTAAAAGCAATACTCCAGCCCGGGGGGTCTGTTCGGGATGCAGATTCGATTAAGGCATGTGATGATGCTGGAATATCCATGGTTTTTACCGGAACCAGACATTTTAAACATTAAACACATTTAGAAATTATAAAACCTATAAAACTGGTTATAATTATGATATGATCTTAGTGCAGTTTGTTTAGAAAAGGTTCATTCACCCTTTATGGTAATTGAAAAAGGAAACAGAATATGAGCGAAGAAATTGAGCACTTAAAAGAAAAGATAGAGCAGTTTACCAATAATATAAAAGACTATAAAAGTAAGCTATATGATGAGTATAACACACGTGCTGATTTCATCGATATACTCTTTTCTGCCTTTGGCTGGGATATGTATAACAAGAAGGGAGTAATTGAGCAATTTCGTGAAGTTGTTAGGGAAGATAAAGTAATAATTCAAGGAAAGAAAAAAGCTCCAGATTATGCCTTTAGGATAGGACCCCAGGTTGTATTTTATGTCGAAGCTAAAAAGCCATCAGTAGATATAAAAAATAATCCGGAACCAGCATATCAATTAAGACGTTATGCTCATACACAGGGTTTAAGTTTATCAATTCTTACTGATTTTGAGGAAATTTCGATTTATGATACTAGAATAAAACCTGATCCAAAGGATAGTGCTGCTGTAGCTAGAGTTTTTTACTGTATCTACGATGAATTATTTATAAGACATGCAGATAATGAGTTCCAAGATAATTTTACTTTTCTACTTGAGATATTTGGTAAATCCGCTATTCTTAATGGCAGTTTTAATCGTTATGCAGAAGAAAATAAGAATAAGAAGGGTACAGGTGGTGTTGATAAGGGATTTCTTGATCTTTTAAACAATTGGCGTGAAAAACTAGCGATAAACATTGCTCTTAAAAATGATAATATTGATGAATACAATCTCAATATAGCTGTGCAAAAAATCATTGATCGCCTTGTATTTTTACGCATAGCAGAAGATCGATTGATGGAAGAAACAAATTATCTATTAAATACAACAGATAAAGAGAATATTTTTGGTAGTTTGTTGTGTATTTTTGAAGAAGCAGATGGAAAATATAACTCAGGTTTTTTTACTTCCGAGGATTGGCTTAAAAAGCTGAATATTGAGGATAAGTCTATTTCTGAAATAATCAAAGAAATGTATTATCCCAAATGTCCGTATGAATTCTCAGTACTGCCAATAGAAATACTTGGTAATGCATATGAACAGTTTTTAGGTAAAACTATCAAATATACGAGGAAAACAAAATATGGTCATAAAGTTGAAATTGAAGAAAAGCCTGAAGTAAGGAAAGCAGGAGGGGTTTACTATACACCTGATTATATAGTTGATTATATAGTTGAAAATACGGTTGGTCGGAAAATTGAAAAACTTAATCCTGAAGAAATAAGTAAGATTAAGATACTTGATCCTGCATGTGGTTCTGGTTTAAGAAAATATATAATTGAAAATAAGGCTTTATCAAAAATTATTTCTTTTGGAAATAATTTGATATTTGAACAGGCTTCTACATATACAGGATTATTTTTCTTAACTAAATTAAAACAGGACGCATTTTCTTATTATGAAATGAAAAATATTGCAGGAAGTGAAATGAAACAAGTGCTTCTAAAAGTAGAAGAGAGAGATTTCTCCGCTATTAAGTATAAGAATTTATCTGTTGATGCATGGGTACTGACTGACCGGATTACAAATAATATATTGGACAAATTAAGAAAGATCGAGACAACAGCTGGAGATATTTTTGCTGATATCATGGTGGGCATACAATCTGGAATTGATAGTATACATATTTTAAAAATTAAAGAAGAAAAGGAAAATACATATATATGTTACTCAAGTGAAAAGAATGGATTAATAGAAATAGAAAAAAGTATAACAAGAGCTTTGCTAATGGGGGATGAAGTAAAAAGGTATGGAAAGAGTACTACGAGGAACATTGAAATATATCCATATCATCTTGTAAATGGAAAAACGTTAATCTATGAAGAACAGGTTTTAAAAACGGATTTCCCGTTATGTTATGAATACCTTTCTGAATTTAAAAAGAAACTTAAAGAAAAGAGAGTTTCCCAAAAAACAAATCCCAAATATTGGTACTCGTGCCATCGTCAGAGAAAAATAGAGAAATTTGAAACTATAAAAATAATCACACCTGAAATAAGTCTGGGTTGTAATATGACTTTAGATGAAGAGAAATTCTACCATAATACAAAAGTATACAGTCTGATTCCTAAAAACTCTTATAATGAAGATATTAAATATTGGCTTGGAGTTTTAAATTCCAATTTAATGTGGTTTTTCTTAAAAACTACTGGATATGTACTACGTGGTGGCTATTTTACTTTCAAAACAAAGTATATAGAGCCATTCCCAATACCAGTGATAGATTTCAGCAATACTGGTGCAAAGGAAGTTCATGATAGAATTGTATCTTTGGTTACAAAAAGGGTGGATCTACAATCACAAAAAGATAGTGCAACAGGGAATCAGGACAATAAAGTGCTAAATAATATGATAAATGCAACTGAAAAACAATTAAATAGTATAGTTTATAGATTGTATGATTTAAGTGAATTTGAGATTCAGGAGATTGAGAAAAGTTGTGTTTAGCAGACCTGTACCTAAACCGAATGTATTAGTATGTGATTTTCTCAATAAAAAGCTTCCTATATAGCATGATCAAAAAATAGGGGATTAATGAATGATATATGTAAAATCAAAACAGCAAAAGACTAAAGAACTGGAATTCCTTCATTCATTTAAAGATACAGACTTCTTTGAGAGTTATACAAGTGATTTAAAATATAATTATACCTTTATTGAAGAACCATATACTGGATTTGGGTATCCTGACCTTGTTTTGTTGACATGGGACAAAAAAATAGAAAATATCTGGAAATCAGAGAGAAATGATTTAACTAGGAATGATATAAAAATAGTACAACATTTATATAATTGTAATGAACCAAAATCAATAGAGAATATTTCTGTAGAATTGGGTTTCACAAAAGCACAAGTAGAGAAAATTATTAAAAATCTCTTTAATGCGGAATTTATTGATAATAAAAATGATTGTTGGAGATTGAAAGAGCTTACAGATCTGTTCTATTTAAAAGAAATAATTACGGTTGAGGCAAAGCTGAAAAATTGGCGTAATGCGTTATCTCAGGCATGGAATAATGAATGTTTTTCCTCCGAAGTTTTTACCCTATTCCCAGACAATATTATAAATAAAAATTTATTAGAAAGTTATTCAAAAACTGATATAGGTGTAATAGCATTCAATAATGAATATGAAGTTGTAAAACGTTCGAAAAAAAAAGATTTGCCTGTTACTATCAATGGTTGGCTTTTTAATGAGCTTGTTGGGAGGATGTTATGGCAGGAAAATTAGAAAATTTTAATCAGGAAGAATTTGAAGGACAACTTAGTAGTCAAGGTATTAATATCAAAATAGGTGAACTAATTGGAAGAGGTGGTCAAAAACATGTTTATGCTTCAAAAATGATTAAAAATTCACAGGATGTTGTTTTTAAAGTCATGATACCATCAGGTCATACAATTGAGAGAGTGAAAAGAGAAATAAGAGCAACAACTCTAATCGATCATCCTAATATCCCTAAAATCCTTTTCACAAATGTTAGTGATCAGATTGATTCTGATGAATTGATTTGGATTATAGAAGAATTTATCGGAGGATCTTCCTTGAGGACATTGTTAACTAGTGGTAGAACCTTTAGAATCGATGAAATTATAGTCTTTTTTGATACTATGTTTTCCATATTATCAAAGTCAGAAGAGTTGTCCATTGTTCATAGAGATATTAAACCAGAAAATATTATGGTTGGACCAGATGGTAAGTTCTGGCTTATAGATTTTGGTATATCAAGACATCTTGATTTAGAATCAATTACATCTTCCGCTGCTCCAATGGGTCCTCATACTCTTGGGTATTCTGCAGCGGAGCAACTTAGAAATAGAAAGAAAGATATTGATATACGAGCCGATTTCTTTTCTTTGGGAGTTGTTGCAGCTGAAATGATAATTGGACAAAATCCATATTGGGATGGAACTCTTGATGTTTTGCAATTAATTAAAAAAATAGAGCATCAACCTTTACCCATATTAAGAATTGCAGGTGATTCACAGTATTTTCTTGCAAGGTTCATAAAAACATTGGGTGATAATCGGGCATATAGAAGGCCTCGAAATGTTGAATCAGCAATTAGAATCTTTAGTCTTGTCAAGGAGTCATTAGAATAAGGGGATTATATGGAATTATTTTTACAGTATGGACATGGAATGAAAGCTCATTCTGAAGATCTTACTAAATCATGGAATGGTGGATCGGTTATATTCAGTCCTAAAAACATGACTCTTGATCAGATGCTAACAGCTTCAGCTAGAATTAACAACGATAGTGGAAACATATATCTTGACCCACAATTTTATGTCCCTCGTGCAAATAGTGGAAATCTTTCAGAACATTCTTTTTGGCCTCAAAATTATGATACAAATAGTTTTTTCAATGGGAATGGCATCTCCAGTATGATAGATTCTCTTGTTGATGAATATTTAATACCAATTAACGCTACTGGGTTTATTATCCCATCATTTTATTTAGCATCTCTTGATGATGATTGGGGGCATCTTACGGATTCTTTCATAGATGTATCATTGAAAAAGAACTTTTCTGGAGAGACTTACCTAACATTGTGTATTGATGAAAAAGTTCTAAATTCTGAAGAAGCGGTGGATGATCTGGTTGAAAGAATTGAAGATTATCCTGTTGATGGATTTTATATTATTCCAAAACATCCAAATAATGATTATCTTGTAAGTGATGTGTCATGGATGTTAAACCTAATTGATTTGTGTGCTGCGATTAAGCTTCTAGGTAAAAAGGTCTTTGTTGGTTATTCAGGCCATCAGTTTTTACTCCTTTCCCTTGCAAAAGTAGATGCGATTTGTGCAGGGACGTGGTTGAAAACAAGAAATTTTCCTCTAACAGATTTTGATGATAGTGAAGAGCAGAATTTTGCACGACGAACCACTTGGTATTATTGCCCTCAGGCATTGTCTGAATACCAAATAAATTATTTAGATATCGCATTTAGACTAGGTATATTAGGAGACTTAAAATCCCCAGCTAAATATGAGAGTTGGTATTCTGATATATTATTTGGAGGAGCACAGCCAACAACAACAAATTTTAGAGAGACGGAAGCATTTCGACATTATCTTCATTGTTTAAAAAAACAGTGTGAAGAAAGCACAAAGTCAACTTATGATGCAACCAGGGACTATCTAAAAATGCTTTTCGAAACTGCTGATGATTTAACCCATTTCTTTAAACAAAATGGGATTAGGGGAAAAGGAAGGGATTTTAGTGAAGTAGCAGAATCCAATTTATCAATAATCGATGCTTTTGATAATCTAAGAGGTTTGGTATATAAAACAAGTTGGAGCCAATTATAAGAAGAACTCTAGTCATCTTGGCTACAGAGTATTTGCTAAAACAAATTGAAGAGGATCTAAATCATGAAATTTTTAATAATTGGAAGCGGCGGCCGTGAACATGCCATTGCATGGAAACTTTCCATGAGTCCGTTAGTTACGGATATTTTTGTTTCTCCCGGTAACGGCGGAACGGAAGCTGAGGCGAAATGCACAAATATTGCAGCCCTGGATCATGAAAATCTTGTTTTATTTGCGAAAGAAAATAGTATAGATATAACTGTTGTCGGGCCGGAACTTCCTCTTGTGGAGGGTCTTACAGACATGTTCCGGAGGAATGGTTTGGCTGTCATCGGACCCAGTAAGGATGGAGCACAGTTGGAGGGAAGTAAGGCATTTTCAAAGAATTTTATGCTGAATAATGGTGTTAAAACCGGCTATTATATAGAATTTGATCAATATGAAGAAGCTGTAGACTATCTTTCAGAATGTGACTGGCCTGTAGTTGTAAAAGCAGATGGTCTTGCGGCAGGGAAGGGTGTAATAATCTGTAAGGATTTTAAGGAAGCAGAGGATGCCCTTAGAAAGATAATGGTAGATAAGATATTCGGTAGTGCTGGAGACAGTGTAATTATCGAAGAGTTCCTTGAAGGAAAGGAAGTCTCCATACTTTCACTGGTAGATGGCAGAACTATTTTACCTATGCTTTCTGCAAAAGATCATAAACAGATTGGAAATGGCAATAATGGTCCAAATACCGGAGGAATGGGGGTTGTTGCACCCAACCCCTGGTTCACTTCGGAAATAGAATCAGATTTTACTAAAAATATTTTAGAACCCACTTTGAAAGGAATTCAGTCTGAAGAATGGGACTTCAGAGGGATTCTATTTTTTGGCGTTATAATAGCAGAAGGGGGAGCTTACCTGTTGGAATACAATGTCAGAATGGGAGATCCCGAAACTCAGGCAATTTTACCGCTTCTGAACAATGATCTGGCAGAAGTTTTTCAGAAAATTCATTATAGAGAACTTTCAGATTATTCTCTTGAGTACAGGAATGAAAGTTCCTGTACTGTTGTTGCTGCGTCTGGAGGCTACCCCGGAGATTATAAGAAAGGGATGGAAATTACAGGGACAAATGAGCTGTCTCAACCTCTATTTATAAGTGGGGCAGAAAAGAAAGAAGGCAAGTTATTAACAAAATCCGGCAGAGCCCTTTCTGTAACAGCTATAGCTGACACAATTGGCGAAGCATCAGATCTGGCATACAGAGAAATTTCTAAGATTAATTTTGAGGGGATCTATTACAGGACTGATATAGGAGCAGATTTATGAGGATGTCTGTTGATTTTGGAATTCATGCGAACCAAGGAGATATAAATGCCAATTGATGAAAAATTAATAACCAGGGGTGTTCTGGATAACACCCTGGCAAGGGAAGTTTATCCTGAACTTAGAGTGGCAGCTGAGCCGAAAATGGGTAAAGTAAGGACTGTCTATGATTTAGGAGACGAAAGAATGATCATGATATCCAGTGATAATCTTTCAACTCATGATGTAGTGCATAGAAGACTGGTTTATGGTAAGGGAGAAAATTTGGATGCAATATCCGGATATTATTTTGGTGCATCCAGGCATATTGTCTCTAATCATTTAATAGAGGTTCTGGCACCCAATGTATGGCTTGTGCAGAAAGCATCCCCTATTCTTGTTGAAATGGTATTCAGAAAATATCTTACTGGTTCCGGATGGAAGGACTATAAGAGGGAGAATGGTCCTGAGGAGGGATCTGAATTCTGCGGTGTCGAACTCAGACCCGGATACAGGAAAAATGAGATGCTTGATGGAATAATCTTTACTCCTACAGGGAAGGGACAGGTAAAGGATTTTGATATTCCTGAGTTTCGGGGATTGGATCCGGAAACTGACGATCCAAAGATAACCATAGAAATAATTAGAAAGAATTTCCGGAAATTTGGACTGAGAAAGCCTGAAGATCTAGATTATATTATGGAAAAAGCTTTTTCTCTGTATTCATTTATATACGAGGATTTATTAAGAAAAGGATATCTGCTTGTAGACACTAAATGGGAATTTGGTTACATGCCGGACGGTACTATTGCATTAATTGATGAGTGCGTAACACCTGATTCATCAAGATTTTGGGCAGCCGGAGATTATGTATTTAATCCTGTTAAAAAGGAGTTTAATATAATACAGGAAGATAAACAGCATTTCAGAGATTATATAGAGAGTCTCGGATTGCAGAATCCTGAAAGAAAAACAGAGCTGGCGAACCATATGATGGATGACGAAGTCCTGAGACAGGGCGTTGTAAAGTATTGTAATATTAGAGAAATAATTTCAGGGACATTACCCAAAATTACAATAGATTCGAAAAAAGCTGCTGTACTGGCTGTGTTAAGTGATGCTGGATTTTTAAAATAACAGGTATTGAGTAATATCATCATAGACCGATTTAATGTCAAATATACTATATAGTGATAATTAATAAACTTTTTATGGATTTTCTCTAATATCCATGTTAGTGTGTTTAATCAAAAATTATGAAGATAAATTTAATTCAAAGGAACCGTTTTTTATATTGAAGGTTCAAAAAAAGGAAGTTGAATGGATATTTTTACTTGGACATTGCTTATTGTAGCAGGGGGCAGTTTTCTTGCTTTGGGTTATGCAGTAATAAAAACAAAATGGATTTTTAAACAACCGGTAGAAAATGAAAGGTTAAAAAGAATAGGTGGTTTTGTTGCAGATGGAGCAATGGCATTTATGATAAGGGAGTATAAGGTTTTAATACCATTTGTCCTTTTTGTAACTGCATTCCTTGCCATTGCAAATAAAGGTGCATTGAGGTATCAGTCTGTTGCTTTTGTTCTGGGTGCTTCTGCTTCTGCTCTTGCAGGTTTTATAGGTATGAAAGTTGCTACTGCAGCAAATACACGAACAACTCATGCTGCTCAGGGAGGTTTAATTCCTGCTCTTAAGGTGGCTTTTACAGGTGGAAGTATCATGGGCATGAGTGTTGTCGGATTATCTACTCTGGGTTTTCTAATTCTCTTTTTTCTGGGTAGATCTATGTTTGGATCTTCAATTGGAGCTCTTTCAGATAATATTCTTCCAATTATTACAGGATTTAGCCTTGGAGCAAGTTCTATGGCTTTGTTTGCCAGGGTTGGTGGTGGTATTTTTACCAAAGCTGCTGATGTTGGCGCAGACCTTGTAGGAAAGGTTGAAGCCGGAATTCCGGAAGATGATCCAAGGAATCCTGCGACTATAGCAGATAATGTTGGTGATAATGTTGGTGATGTTGCCGGAATGGGAGCAGATCTTTTTGAATCTTATGTTGGTTCTATTATAGGTGCCATGGTTCTGGGTATTAGTATTGCAGCCAGTGATGCATATAGGTTGAAGCTGGTAGTTTTTCCCCTGCTTCTTGCTGTTGCAGGTATAGTTGCTGCTATGATTGGTATAAGTTTTGTTCGTGTAAAAGAAGGAAAATCACCCCAGGCTGCACTTAACAAAGGTACATTCGGGGCTGCAGGTATTGCTGCTTTGTTTTCTTTTCTTTTAAGCTACTTTTTCCTTGGTGAAAGTGCTGATAACGGCGGTATGGGATATTTGAGTATATTTTTATCATCAGTTATTGGAATGGCTTCAGGTACTTTGATTGGAATGATAACAGAATATTATACTGGTACAAATACTAAGCCGGTAAATAAAATAGTTAAATCCTGTGAAACAGGACCAGCTACTACTCTAATTACAGGAATGGGTGTTGGTATGGCTTCGGCTTTTCCTCCTATTTTAATAATTATAGCAGCAATAATGACAAGTTTTGCTTTTGCAGGTCTATATGGTATAGCAATTGCTGCTTTGGGTATGTTGATGACTCTTGGTGTCCAATTGGCTGTAGATGCTTATGGCCCTATTGCTGATAATGCAGGTGGTCTTGCAGAGATGTCAGAGTTTCCTCATGAAGTAAGAGAAATTACAGATGAACTTGATGCCGTTGGAAATACAACTGCTGCTATAGGAAAGGGTTTTGCAATTGGGTCTGCAGCTCTTACCTCAATTATCCTTTTCTCTGCTTTCAGACAGCAGGTAGGTGTTGGAATTATTGATCTTATGAACCCTCTTGTTATCTCTGGAGTTCTCCTTGGAGCAGTTCTGCCTTACTTATTTTCCTCTATGGCCATGAATGCAGTAGGTGAAGCTGCATTTGCAATGATAGAAGAAGTTCGTAGACAGTTTAGAGAAAAACCTGGTATTCTAGATGAAACTGAAGAGCCTGACTACAAAAGGTGTGTTGATATATCAACAGCTTCGGCTCTGCGTGAAATGATTCTCCCTGGTGTAATTGCAGTAGTAACACCAGTTCTTGTCGGGTTTATTGCCGGTCCAAAAATGCTTGCAGGAACACTTATAGGAGTTACAGCTTCAGGGGTAGTTCTTGCAATCTTTATGTCAAATGCAGGTGGTGCCTGGGATAATGCTAAGAAGATGATTGAAGGGGGAGCCAGTCAGGGTAAAGGCTCTGAGGCTCACAAGGCAGCTGTTGTAGGTGATACTGTTGGAGATCCCTTTAAGGATACAGCTGGTCCCTCGTTAAATATATTAATAAAACTTATGGCAATTATATCGCTGGTAATTGCTCCAATGCTTAAAAATTTCTGGGGGTTATAATAGTATGGATTATAAAAATAGATTATACATGGTTCTTTATCCAAATCAGTCACTCATTGCTTCTCAATACGATCCTGAGATGTTTGCCAGGCACTACACTTCCGGTTCCAGCAGGCATTATTCTGGTAAAATTATTTTTGCTGAAATAGATGCTGAATATAGAAATGATTTCTTTGATATTAATAATATTCTGAAAAATCTAAAACCCCATGCAGATGGAAGACCCAAAGCAACTAAATTTATTGCAGCATATAGAGTTCTTGAGCATATTGAACTATCTGCATTAGGAAAGCTTTATCTCGCAACAGAGGAAGGTCATTGTATTGGAATTGAAAAGGGTGGATGTAAGGATCATCAGGAAGGGTTTATTCGGGTCTATGCTGAAATAGCACCTATGCATATGCTTGTAATGTCCAGATTAACACCACAAAATTTTGGTAAACGAATAACTGATCCGACTAATCATAAGAGCGCTCCTACACAGTTTTTTACACAACTGGATATTAATCTTGTTGAGTTTATTGAAGAATTTGAAAAAAATCCTTTTAAACCATCACCAATCCCCTCGATGCATCCTTCAACTATAAGGGATGGTTTTCATGAACTGATAAAGCATCCTGATAAAAATACAAAAGGGATGGCTTTGGACAGTAGCCTTGATTCGATTTCTTACCGTCTTTTGAGGAATGGATTTACATTTGCAGCAAAGGGTGAATGTCTTTTTTATCCAATTCCGAGCCATAGTGAAATTGAAGCTGAAAACTTTAAGTTCTGGCGGACAATGTAGGATCTGAATGTAGAGGAAAGGGTTTTATTACTTTGATTAATCAAAGCGCTGATTAGTATTACTGGTCAGCGCTTTTCCTTTCCAGTGTCTTGAAAATAATAATAATTAAAATACTTATTACAGCAAGAAATGCTGAATACATATGTGCAGTCTCATTTTTTCCAGTTATAACAGAATCCCAAATGGCAAGTGGAACAGTTCTGGTTACTCCTTCAATATTTCCAGCTATCATCATCGTAATACCAAATTCGCCCAGACCCCTGAGAAAGCCCAGGAGTATTCCAGCAAGAACTCCATTTTTGGACAGTGGTAGGAGTATGTATATGAAAATTTGCCACTTACTAGCTCCTGCTATCTCTGCTGCAGAGATTAGGACAATGTCTATTGAGTCAATAAATGTTTTGATAGATTTGTAGATGTAAGGTAACCCTGCCAGAGCTGCTGATGCTATGACTGCAGCAGGGCTGAAGATAAATGACTTTCCAAACAGTTCGTTGTAAAGCTTACCGAGCCATGTGGCTCTTCCCAGGATTTGTAGAAGGTAAAATCCAAGAATTGTAGGGGGAATGAAAATTGGTATGCTTACTATAAACTCAATAATACTTGCTAGAAATTTCTTTTTTGAAGAAGCTACCCATACTAAAAATAAACTAAATATGAATGCTAATAAAGTCGCGATTGGGACAGTTTTTAAACTTATTAGGAGTGGCATCAGATTCTATCAGTTATAAATCCATACTTATTGAGAATAGATCTTGATCTACTGGAATTAAGGTATTTCATGAATAGATCAGCTTCGGGATTTGTTTCTCCCTTAATGGTAATAAGCATGGGATATGTAATTTTCAGGCCATCAAATGAATTATACTCTTCAAGAATAGTAATTTCAGGATTTAATTTAACATCAGTTTTATAAATGAATGCATAATCAACGTCTCCTGATTCCAGCCAGCCAACAACCTGACGGACGGAATTCCCTTTTATGAAATCCGAGGAGAAATTATTTAATAATCCACTCTTTGAAAGTAATGCTTTAGTGTACAATCCTGCTGCAACATAATCAGGGTTTCCCATACCTACCTTGCTTCCATTTTTAAGTTTTTTATCAAGATCCTGATAAGTAAAATCAGTTGATTGACCCCCCATTCCTGCAAGAACGAGTTTATTCCGGCAAAGAATGCTTTTAGATTCAGGAGTGGCAAAATTTTGAAGAATCAATCTATCTGCATCCCTTTCATCGGCTGTAATTAAGATATCAATGGGAGCCCCATTAACAATTTGCGTTGTCAGATAACCTGATCCACCAAATGAAACCCTTATAAGTACCTCAGGATGACTCTCTCTAAATATGTTAATTATATCTCCAATTGCTTCTGTGAGACTTGAGGCTGCCGATATGAAAACTACATTTCTATTAGGTTTTACTTCATTAGTTGTAGCAATTACTGTCAAGCTGATGGAAACTATTAAGATTATGGAGATAATTAAAATGTGTTTTTTCTGTGCAGCCATTGTACAAATATATGTACAATGGCTATCCTGTGTCAAGCAATTTTATTTGATTCTAAAAGAATTATACTTTATTTAGTATGGGATTAAGGGGAAGTTATAACAATTTTATCACCAAATAGAAAATCTACTTCATGTCCGGTTTACAGCATCTAAAAGGTGAAGCTGTCTTTCAAATCTAAACAAGAATTAGTTCAATTGCATTATTTTTGCAGTACTTTTTATATTCATCAGGAATCTCTTCATCACTGATTATGATATCAAAATCGGTAATTGATGCAAACAAGGTGCTTCTTACTCGATCAAATTTGGATGAATCCACGAGGAGGATCTTTTTATCCGATGATTTTATCATCTCTTTTTTTGTTTCCAACTCATATTTATTTGAGCAGCTTACACCTGCGTCCAAACTTATGCCGCTTGCTGACATAAAAGCAGTTTTTGAAGGATTATTTTTAATCAGTTCAATCCCTTCTTTACTTTCAAACATTAGTGTGTTTTTATGAAAGTATCCTCCGGGAAAAATAATATCTGCTTCTTTTAATTTCGAAACATGAAGTAAGCAGTTTAGAGTGAAACATGTTATTGTCAGTGGAATATAATCCGGGAGAGATCTTGCAAAATATTCTATAGTAGAACCTGTATCAAGGATAATTTTATCCCCCGATTCTATATATGATGTGGCCTTAACGGCAATATGCTTTTTTTGGCAGTTCATAAGCTTATTTGCAATTGATAATGAGTAGAGATTTATTTCTGTTTTTTTTGGGTTATTCTTTAAAATAACCCCCCCATGGAATATATCAACCAGCTTACGTTCCTTTAGAAGTTCGAGGTCTCTTCGTATGGTCATGTGGGAGACATCCATAACTGTTGCAAGGTTATTTACAGTTGTTGGATTTGACAGCCGAAGCATTTTAATTATTCTGTTAAGTCTATTTTCCTGTCTGGAAAGCATAGCTGGATACCTCTTTGCTCCGCCCTCTAAGGATTATGCGGCAGTGTTAAAAAATTAACACAAAGTTCTGAAATTTGCAAGGAATTTAAGTTTGAGATCAATGGTGTTTCCATCGCTGAAAATGGATTATGGAATTTCTGGTTATTTTTATGTATTGTGATTTTCGTTTTTTAAAAATTATGTGTAGGAAAACGATACCAGTAATAATCATATATGAGGTAATAAATAATAGTTATACGATAAAAATCACTATTAACTATATATATAATAAATATTTAAATAAAAATCCAGAATGTATTTTAAGGAAAACGTTGACATGTAAAATTGCATATGCTAGTGTATTAAAAAATCCAATGGAGACTGTGATGAAAAATTTTGTAATTGTACTGCTTGTTCTTTTAATAACACTTCCTGTTTTTGCAGGTGGTAAAAAAGAAGCAGCAACGGGTCCTGTGGAAGTATCCGTATGGTTTCATTCCGGTAAAGGTGGGGAAAGAGATACCCTGAATGCGCAGATTGCTGATTTTAATGCAATGCAGTCTGATATTATCGTTGTTGCAAAACAGCTTCCTGAAGGTTCTTATACCGAACAGGTAAATGCTGGTGCGATGGTAGACGGGTTGCCTGACCTCCTGGACTTTGATGGCCCTTTTGTCTATAACTTTGCATGGGCAGAATATCTAATGCCAATGGACGACTATGTTGATTCTGAAATGATGAATGATATTCTACCCTCTATTATAAAACAGGGTACTTACAACGGACATCTTTATAGTCTGGGTACATTTGATTCCGGTTTGGGAATTTATGGAAATAGAAAATATCTTGAAGCTGCCGGTATTAGAATACCAAAGGGCGTGGACGATGCCTGGACGGGTGCTGAATTCGCTGATGCATTGAAAAAGCTGCAGGCACTCCCTGAAGTTGATTATGCCCTTGATCTTAAAATGAATTATGGTCGTGGAGAGTGGTTTACTTATGCTTTTTCACCAATACTTCAGAGCTTCGGAGCAGATCTTATTGACAGAAGCGATTATCAGAAGTCTGATGGAACAGTAAATGGACCAGATGCAGTTGCTGCAATGGAACTTTTTCAGAGCTGGTTTACAGATGGTTATACAAAGTACAATCCAGGTGGCGATACTGACATGGCAGATGGTAAGGCTGCTCTCAGCTTTGTGGGTCATTGGATGTATAATGATCTCAAGGCTGCTCTTGGAAATGATCTTGTGCTAATTCCTATGCCTGCCCTGGGCGGGAAATCTGTAACCGGTATGGGTAGCTGGAACTGGGGTATGACTGCTAATACCAAGAATCCTGAAGCTGCCATGGCATTTTTGAAATACCTGATGGATCCAGATCAGATTCTGAGGATGACAAATGCAAACGGTGCTGTACCTTCAAGAGTATCTGCTATTGCAAAAACCGATCTTTTCAAAGCTGGTGGTGATCTTGAAGTATTTATTCAGCAGTTGGACAAAACTGCTATTCCAAGACCTGAAACAGCTGCATACGCAGTAATTACTTCAGCATTTGCAGAAGCGGTTGACAACATAGCGCAGGGTTCGAACGTTCAGAGTGAACTGGATAAGGTGGCTGCAAAGGTTGATCAGGATATCGCGGACAACAAAGGTTACAAATAGAATTGTATTTAAAAGCCGGGAACAATTGGTTCCCGGTTTATTCAGGAGGTGATTAGTGTTTGTTAACAAATCAACATTATCGAGTATGGCAAGATATGAAACTTACTCGGCATGGTTGTTTGCTGCACCTGCTTTGATTTTACTGTTCCTTTTTCTTATTATCCCTTTTTTTATGTCAGTAGGACTGTCCTTTACCGATCAAAGACTTATATCCCCCCTGTCTACAGAATTTGTAGGGTTGAGGAATTTTATTCGACTTTTTTCAGACAAGGTTTTTTTTAAGTCCATTGGTAATAATTTCGCGTTTGTAATCATTGTGGTTCCTGTTCAGACAACCCTTGCCCTCTTGCTGGCAATTTTGGTTGACAGGACACGAAGGTTTTCCAATTTTTTCAGAATGATCTATTTCATGCCTGTTGTAGTACCAATGATAGTTGTCTCTGTTATCTGGTATTTTATGTACAATCCATCAATTGGTCTAATTAACAGGGCTCTTGGAACTATTTCCTTTGGAATGCTTGGAAACTCTTTATGGCTTCAAAGTGAAAGGGCCGCACTTCCAGCAATTATGATCCTTTCAATCTGGCAGGGCGTTGGTTTCCAGATGGTAATATATCTTGCCGGGCTGCAGGATGTTCCTCAATCACTTTATGAAGCAGCAACAGTTGATGGTGCGTCTCCATTGAGAACGTTCTGGAGCATTACTCTACCCCAGCTAAGAAATACAACAATTTTTATTGTTGTTTCAACGACCATACTTGCTTTTCAGTTATTTACCCAGGTTAAAGTGATGACTAACGGCGGCCCTAATGATGCAACCAGTACCGCGGTACTCTATATCTATAATCAAGGGTTCAAGAGTCTTAAGGTTGGATATGCCTCCGCAGCTTCGGTCGTATTTATAATTATTGTTCTTTCTGTTTCATTGATTCAGCGCCGATATCTTCATTCAAACAGGGAGGTAGGCTAGAATGATAATTGGAAAACTAACCCGCTCCCGTATGTTCAGGAAAAGAGCAAGTGCCTTTTTAAGGTATCTTGCTATGGTTGCACTCGGGGGTTTTTTCATCTTTCCTATTGTATTTTTGTTGGTCTCTTCGTTAAAACCTGAATATCTTGTAGCCAGAGACATGAGCACTATAATGGCATTTATTCCTAGAGATATCTCTCTTAAGAATTATTTTGATGTTTTTCATGAAATGCCATTTCATCGATTCATGTTGAACTCAATGATCATAGTTGGATCAATTGTATCGATTGGTATTCTCGTCAACAGTATGGCTGCCTATGCTTTCAGCAGACTCAGGTGGAAGGGACGGGATCTTATCCTGGGCATTATTGTAGCAGCTATGATTATACCATTTGAAGCGATCAGTATTCCCCTTCTTCTGGAGGTAAATAAATTTAACTGGGTAGATACTTATTTTGTGCAGATAATAGTATTTATTGCTATGCCGCTCTATATTTTTCTGTTCTACCAGTTTTTTCTGGGAATTCCGGAAGATATTGAAACAGCAGCTAAAATAGACGGGGCTGGGTATTTTCTTATTTTTTTTGAGATTATTCTTCCAATTTCAAAACCGGTAATTGCAACGGTAGCTATCCTTAATTTTATTCAGCAGTGGGGGAATTTCCTATGGCCTCTTATGGTAACCCGAGGATTTGAAGTTCGTCCACTCCCTGTTGCAATGCAGGCCTTTTTTGGAATGAATCCCAGGATCTGGGGAGATATAATGGCCTTTGCCTCAATGATAACCATTCCGGTGTTGATACTTTTTCTTGTATTTCAAAAATGGTTTGTAAAATCAGTTGCTAGTTCAGGCATAAAAGGTTGATTATTAATGATTGGAGACAAAATACTGGTTCATCAGTTTCATACCGATGTGGCAGAAAAGATTGTAAATGAGATATTCAATAATATATTGCAGACTAAAGGCAGTGATGGTAAATATGTAATCTCCGTAGCAGGGGAATCCGGGTCAGGGAAAAGTGAAATAGGATTTGAGCTCTCCCGTATATTAAATATAAAATCTATTAAGACTGCAGTATTTGGACAGGATGATTATTTTGTTTTTCCTCCCTTAACAAACAGGAGAATGAGGATCAATAATGTGGAACAGGTTGGTCCCTATGAAGTAAAGCTGGATCTTATCGATGCTAACCTGTTTTCTTTTAAATCAGGAGCAGAAGAAATTTACAAACCCCTGGTTGATTATAAGAAGGACACCATTCTTCATGAAATCAGGAATACCGGATCTCTTGATGTGATCGTTATTGAGGGGACCTATGCCTCTCTTCTTACCTATGTGGACTGCCGGGTTTTTATTGACAGGAACTACAAAGAAACCAGAGTGCATCGGGAAGACAGGAACCGTGGTGATACGGATCCATATACCGAAGAAATCCTTGCAAAAGAACATGAAATTATCAGGGCTCATAAAAAAATGGCAAATATCGCTATCCAGCAGGATTATTTGGGTATTTCCAAAGAAGTTCTGTAACTCCTGGAGGAATATTAAGGAGAAAGTATTGAAGTTTACCGCAAACAACAGCAACCTGCATCAGGAATTTATCTCCGGAACAGAAAAGCATATACTGATGATTACAAATCATGGTACTCATCAATGGAATATTGTTCCCGGACTTCGGGATACCGGAGGCCAGAATATTTTTGTAAATCAGTTTACTAAAACCCTGGCTGAGCTTGGCTTCAGGGTTACTGTAGTTAACAGGGGAGGATATCATCATCCGATCACTGGCGAGTTTCTTGAGGGAATTGATTATTTAGATAACAGGCAGAGGATTGTCTATATCCGTGACAAACAAGAGGTTTTTATCCATAAAGAGGATATGGCCGATCGGATTCCGGAATTGGTAGAATGTCTTTGGGGTTTCCTTCTTTTGGAAAATAGTTTCCCCGATTTACTCATATCTCATTATTGGGACAGCGCAATGCTGGGAATTGAGATTAATAAAAGGTTTAAAACCAGATTAAATCATGTGTGGATTCCACATTCACTGGGATCTGTTAAGAAGAGAAACATGCCGCCGGAAACCTGGAAAGAATTGAGAATCGATGAAAGAATTAGGCATGAAAAGGTAATTGTAAAAAAAGTAGACCTTACATCGGATACTTCCACAGTGATTAAAGAATCGTTGAAGAATGATTATGGCTCCATCCGTTCTATTTTTTTACCTCCCTGTATCGATACTTCAAGGTATTATCAGCGAACTGTCTTTGAGGATAATGAAATCTGGTCTTTTTTGGCTTCCTGTTCCGGATTACCTGAGGAAAAGATCAGAGAATGCAGGATTATAACGGAAATCAGCAGAACTGATCATACAAAAAGGAAAGATATTCTTATAAAATCCTTTTCAGATGTGCATAAAAAATATCCGAATACATTTCTTGTTGTTGCCATCGATAGGAATGCGGAAAAGTTATCCTCTGAATTGCTGGGATTAATCAGAGAACTTGGGATAGAGAACTATGTAGCAGTTATCGGAAATGAAAAAGAGCGCATGCCTATGATATACGCTGTTTCATCTATCTACTGTTCTCCTTCCATAATGGAAGGATTTGGTATGTCTGTTCAGGAAGCAGCGGCTACAAATGTTCCTGTTGTCGGATCCCGGCTAATTCCGTTTATTAATGAATATCTTGTTGGGAATAGTGGAGCAATTGTTCAGGATGAAGCTTTGGACGAAGGATCGGTTATTATGGGAAACGGAGCTTTTATGGTCAGAACGGATTATATTAATGGATTTTCCTACTCCCTGGAAAGACTAATAGAGGACAGTGAATTGTATGGCAGGATGTCCAAAGCAGCTTTTTCAATTACAATACCCTATTTTACATGGAAAGATATGACGGAATTTTTTTTATCAGAAATTGGTTGGTAGTCACTGTATGAAAAAAGAATTATCAGAAGAAAAAGCGGCCGAATTAATCCAATATAGTTGTTTTGACAGTTTGTCCGTTGATGAGATTATTTCAGGTTTTTCAGATGAAAAGGGTTTATCAGATTTTGCTCCGGATCCGGTTCTTCAGATGGACCCCAGAGACAGAAGTATAGTTCTGTTTAATTCAGCCAGGGCGAAAAGACCGCATGATAATAAAACAGTATTCAGGTCAGAGGTTAAAGAACCAACTACTGTCTGTCCCATTTGTGAGGGTAATACAACCCGTATTATGGACAAGGCGAAATTAAGTAGTGGATTTACCTTTATAAATAAAAATCTTTTTCCAATATTTTACCCTTCTGCAGGGGGAGGACTGCAGGAGGGTGTAAAAACTGGAAATCCCTTTGGTATTCATTTCCTTCAATGGACTTCTTCCCTGCATGACTGTGACTGGCACAATATGGATATGGATGATTTACTGATTGTGATTACACGATTAGCGGTACTGGAGAAGAAACTGCTTTTCTGCTCAGACGGTATTATGCCCGATTCAAGCCGGTGGAACAATCAAAAGCAAACCTTTGGATTTATTTCCATAATCAAAAACTATGGCAAACTAGTTGGTGGATCTCTTCTGCATGGACATCAGCAAATCACATTCAGTAATACGATCTCTGGACAGCAATATAACAATTGGAGATTTTTCCAGAAAAACCACAGCTGTTTTTCGGAGCATCTAATGGATAATACACCGGAAAATTTAGTGATCAAGGATTATGAATCATCCATTCTGGTAGTTCCTTACTTTATGAAAAGACCATATAATTGTATATTGATTGTGAAAGATGTCTCCAGGCAGTTTCTAAGTGAACTGAATGATGGGGAGCTCCTGTCGATTTGTCAGGCATGGGCTGATGTCACGAATATGTTTTTTGATATTATGCCGGAGCTTGGCAGAGAGCCGGCGTTTAATATTCTTGTACATGATGGACCGGGTGCGGGATTGTACATCGAATTTTTACCGTACACCCAGGAAACAGGGGGGTACGAGCAGGTTGGATTGTGGGTCTGTCAGGCAGATCCGGCTTCTGTTGCGGAATATATGCGGAGTAAAATAAGTAAAAGGCAGATCAGAAGGTTGTCATGAATAGTAAAATTAGTGATGTTGCAAAATTGGCAAGGGTCTCTCTTTCTACTGTATCCCGGGTTCTGAATAAAAATAAATATGTGAGTCCCGAACTGGAGGAAAGGGTTCTCGATGCAGTAAAAAACCTCAATTATATTCCCGATGACAATGCCAGAAGTCTTTCAGCATACAAGTCAAATACTGTTGGAATCATTGTCCCTGTTTTAAATGATAGTATTTCCCGTTTTATAAACTCCTGCTCGACCACTTTGGGGGAATCCGGTTATGATCTGATGATTGGAAAATCAGGAGGGGAGATTAAAAATGAGCTAGAACTTATTAATCTACAGCTTAGCATGCAGGTATCCGGAGTAATTCTTGTTTCTTCACACCAGTCAAAAAGGACAGCGGAGATCTTACTAAAAGAGAAACTCCCTGTAGTTTTTGCATATAACAAAGCTCCGGTTCCCAGGGTTCATTCCAGATATTTTGATAATAAAAAGGCTGCTTCAACCCTTATGGCATCAATTCCTGACATTGAAAGCAGGAATATAAATATCCTGTCTGGGCCATCTGATGAAACTATCAGCAATATTAGAATCGATGGTTTTCTTCAGATAATCGGCGATTTGAATAATTATGAATTATTCAGCTGTGATGGTACCCTGAAAGATGGGTACCTGACGGCAATGAAGATCCTTAGAGGAAGAAAACCAGATGTATTGGTTTGCGTAAACGATCTTACGGCAATAGGAGCAATGAGGGCTGCATATGAGACAGGGATAAAAGTTCCAGATGAAATGGAAATAACAGGGTTTGAAGGAACAACTTTTTTTCAAATATCTACTCCATCATTAACAACAGTTATATTTGATGACCATCTGCTTGGTAGAGAAAGTGCGCGTTCTATTATCAGCCTGATTAAAGGAAATGAAGAGAAAGAAATCGATATTTTTGGGTATAAAATTCTGTCTGCTGAAAGCTGTAGATTGATTATTTAGGAGAAAGTTCTGGCAACAATTAAGGATGTAGCAAAGGAAGCCGGGGTCTCAATCACGACAGCTTCTCGTGTGATAAACAGAAAACCGAATATTTCTGTTGATGTTCAAAAGCGGGTTAATTCTGCGGTGAAGAAACTTAAATACCGTGTCAATCTCAGAGCAAAGAGTTTGGTTCAGAACTCAAGCAATATTGTAGGTGTAATTGCAGCTGACATAACAAATCCACCGATTTCCATTTTTATTGATGCCCTTAGTGCAAGATTCCATGAAAAAGGTGTTGGAATACTTCTGGGGAATTCCAGAAATGATATACACAAGGAATTTGAGTTTATTGATTTGTTTACTGCCAGGAAAGCCCGGGGCATCATTTTTACAGGAGAAAAGATAACCGAAGAGCATGTAAAGAAATTAAATATCTGTAATATTCCTATTTTGGTGGTTGATCAGGATCATGAAGAATTGAATTGCCCTGCTATCGTATTTGACAACTACCAGGCAAGTTATGATGTTGTTAAATTATTAATAAAGAAAGGTCACAGAGACATAGGTTTTATTTCATGTCCAACTGAAGATAAACATGCCGGTTTTCTCAGGCAGAAAGGATATCGTGATGCTCTCTTTGATAATGGAATTCAATTAAATAGGGCTCTATTACAGTATGCTGAATTCACCATGGAATCGGGGTACAAGGCAATGGAAAAGATGATAAAAAATTTTAAAAGCATCCCTTCCGTTATTTTTGGAGCCACTGATAATATTGCAATTGGTGCGATGAAGTATCTTCATGAAAAAGAGTATTCTATTCCCGGTGATATCAGTGTTTTTGGTTTTGATAATATACCGGTGTCATCCAAACTGATACCATCTCTTTCGTCTGTAGAATTGGATCATTATAAAAGTGGCATTTTTGCAGCAGACCTTTTTTTTCAGATGACCGATTCCAAGTTTCCAGATGGAATTAAAAAAGTGATATTTAAACATAAAATAATACTTCGTGAATCCTGCAGGTAAATTTAAAAGATATGTTTATCAATTTTCCCCTTGACAACCCTTTCCCTTAGGGTATACTTAAAGTAGAAATGTTAAAATTATAACATTTCTACGTAACCTATAGGAGGACATATGGCAGATAAACAAGGTAGTGCTTTGGGTATGATAGAGACTCGTGGTTTTGCTGCAATGGTAGAAGCAGCAGATGCTATGGTTAAGGCAGCTAAGGTAGAATTAAAAGGACACGAGGAAACTGGTGGAGGATATGTAACAGCTATAATTAGAGGAGATGTGGCCGCGGTTAGAGCTGCTCTGGATGCTGGTAGTAAAGCCGCAGAAAGAGTTGGTGAAGTTGTTTCTGTTCATCTTATTCCAAGACCTGATTCGGCTGTTGATGCAGGCTTACCACTTAATGATTCCGGAGTAAAGTAATGAGTGAAATTGATCTAAGAACATATAATTTTATAGACTCTCTTCAGCTTCAGATGGCTTCTTATATGTGTACAATATCCCGTGGATATTTTCCTGTTGGCGGCCAGTCCTGTGCTATAGTAGAAATAGCACCTGGCATTGAGATAAACCGGCTTACAGATATTGCTTTAAAGTCAACTGGTGTTGTTCCTGGGATACAAATTGTAGAACGATCATTTGGTTTACTCGAAGTTCATTCTGATGATCAGGGTGAGACCAGACAGGCTGGTGAAGCCATTTTAAGTGAGCTTAATCTGACAGAAGCAGATAGGATGAAACCTAAAATTATGACTAGTCAGCTTATAAAAAATATAAGTGATTACCATGCTCAGTTAATAAATAAGGTAAGATTCGGAAATATGGTACTCCGAGGCGATACTTTGTTTGTTCTGGAAATGGAACCTGCAGGTTATGCTTTTTATGCTGCAAATGAAGCAGAAAAAGCTGCTAATATTAATATTATTAATGTTACTGGTTATGGTAAGTTTGGAAGGATTTATATAGCAGGAGAAGAATCTGAGGTTCTGGTAGCTAAGGAAACAGTTGAATCGAAGCTGGCAGATATTAATGGACGAGCTATATAATCAGGATTGTTGAATAGATAATTATAAATACAACCTTAAGGAGAAAAAAATGGCAAATACAGATAATGCTCTTGGTATGATTGAAACAAAGGGCTTTGCAGCAATGGTTGAAGCTTCTGATGCAATGGCCAAAGCAGCAAATATAGATTTTGTTGGATCTAAAAAAATTGGTGGTGGTTTTATAACAGCCATAGTAAGAGGAGATGTTGCAGCAGTCAAGGCCGCACTCGATGCAGGAAGCAGAGCAGCTGAAAGAGTGGGTGAAGTAATATCAGTGCATATTATACCAAGACCTCATGACAGTGTTGATGCAATACTTCCTCTTGGTCGAAATAAAGGTAATAAATAAATGATACTTGCAAAAGTTGTGGGATCAGTTGTTTCAACTGTTAAAGAACCCCGGCTTGAGGGTACAAAATTCCTGATACTGGAAAAAATAGATGTTAAAACCCTTAAAGGTAAAAAAGATTTTGTAGTTGCAATGGATGCTGTAGGTGCCGGACAAGGTGAGATTGTTTTTTTCGTAGGAGGCAGCAGCAGCAGGCTGACTGAATTAACCGCTGGAAAACCCAGTGATGCTACTATCATTGCTATTGTAGATAGTTTTGATATTAGGGGTGAAACTATCTATTCTAAAAGTAAATCAGGTAGAGGAGTCACTAAGTGATATTGGCAAAAGTTCTGGGCAATATCATTTCAACTGTCAGGGTCGATGGAATTGATGGACCAGGATATAAAATAGTAGCTCCCTGTACACCTTCTGGTTTAGT
>JAQIBN010000181.1 GCA_027859095.1 Spirochaetia bacterium
TTGCCCAGAAAAAGGCACCTAAAAGAACAAAAATATCACCTATATTTATAGAAATATTTCCTTTTACAGATAAAAAGTATAAGCCCGTAATTGATAGAACAGCCCCTGCCCATCTTCTCCATCCTGCTTTATGACGAAAGAATATACCAAGAATCGGAACTATAATAACATACATTCCTGTTATAAATCCTGCCTTTCCAGCACTTGTATATACTATCCCTATTTGTTGAAGAGAAGCTCCCAGGTAAAGTAGAATTCCCCCTGCTGCTCCATATTTAATAAGTGGTTTAAGTGTATGTTTATTAAAACTGTTCTGAGTATTAACAGACTCTTTTTTTAATTTAGCTTTTTTCTCCCAATAAATTAGTGGAATTATTGAGATGGCTCCTAATAAGAATCTAATACCATTAAAAGTAAAAGGGCCTATAAATTCCATACCTGCACGCTGGGCTGTAAATGCAAAACCCCAGATTATTGCTGTAATAAGTAAAAGAGAATCATTTTTTAGTGTGGTGCTATTCATAATTTTGAGTATATTACATATTTTTTACATAATTCAAATACAATTTCCTATAACTTTGATTACTTTGATTGGATTTGGTTTTTTTTTAATATATAACTGTAATAAAGGCAGGTATATAAATTGAGTTATATTAAAAGAGATAAATATTCAGGTAGAGAGGTTTCCTTTTGAAGAAGAACAATATCAAAGCCATAGCATTTGACATGGATGGAACCCTTCTTACAGATGCAAAAGAGGTTTCTGCAAGAACCAGATCTTGTTTTGAGGCTCTTGAGGAAAGGGGTGTATCTCTTATTTTATCAACTGGAAGAAGTTTTGAAGCTCTTGAAGCATATAAAAAAGATCTGAATTTGAATCATCCAGTAATTTGT
The DNA here is from genome assembly GCA_027859095.1 of Spirochaetia bacterium. Taxonomy (GTDB): domain Bacteria; phylum Spirochaetota; class Spirochaetia; order B11-G9; family B11-G9; genus JAJRQE01. Next base: position 895 of record JAQIBN010000181.1, read on the forward strand.
TATAATGGTGCCCGAATACTGGGAAGTAGGGGTGAATTAATAAAAGAACATCAGCTTCCGGATGATATTGCAAGGTACATAATAGATTTCGCAAGAAAAGATGGCGTACATATCCAGATTTACAGAAATGGAACACTCTATTTTGAGAAAAGAACCCCTGAAGCAGATTTTTATGAAAAACATGTAAATTTAAAAGGGGAAATTGTTAATTTTGATGATTTCAATCCTCTCAGTATAACAAAAATTATGTATCTGGGAAATCATGAGTATCTGAATAGTCTGGGTGTGGAGATACGGAAGCAATTTGAAAAAAGAGTGACAGCAATGTTTTCTCTTTCCACTTTTCTGGAGTTCATGGATGGAAATGTTTCAAAAGGCAATGCATTGAATGAAATTGCAGAATATCTGGATATTGGTATTGATAATATAATGGCTTTTGGTGATGGAGATAACGATAAAAGTATGATTGAGACTGCGGGAATTGGGGTTGCTATGGCGAATGCTACTGATAAAGTTAAGGCTGTAGCGAATTCTATAACACTTTCAAATAATGATGATGGAGTGGCAGAGTTTTTGGAGGAGTTTTTTGAGTTGTAGTTGGGGCTAAAGTCGATTATATTTCTTTGGAGATGTCCATATTTTCTCTATTGCTTTTATTATAATACTTGTTGTTCTTAATGAAAAGGCAGCATATATGAGCTTTTTATGTCGGAGATCCAGAGTTACTGTAAGAAGTACTATTGATTTATTAATTGCACAGACTGCCCTAGAACATGGGGTGCCGCTGCTTCACAATGATAGTGATTTTGATATGATTGCAGGAGTGGTAGAGGGGCTGGAAATATATATTTGAGTTAAATTTACGGTGCTGGAATTTGCTATTATTCTTTCTGTGCACTTGACAGAATAATAATCATATTGGATTCTTATAAAAGAGGGAGGTCAATGCAAACATCACCAAAAAAACTAAATCGGAAATTCACTTATAAAGATTATTTATCCTGGACTAATGAAAACGAACGGTGGGAACTGATAGACGGGATTGCCTACGATATGAGTCCTGCTCCTACAAAAGTACATCAATATTTATCATCATTTTTTACTAGCACTTTTTTTGAGTTCCTGAAAGATAAAGATTGTGATGTATATGCAGCTCCTTTTGATATTCGTTTACCTGGTGGATTTAAAACAGATAATGACGTAGATACTGTCGTTCAACCGGATATCTCCGTGTTCTGTGATAAAACCAAGCTCGATGATAGAGGTGGTAATGGTGCACCAGATCTCATTATTGAAATTCTTTCTCCTTCCACAGCATCTAAAGATCTGAAAGAGAAATTCTTTCTGTATGAAAGGGTCGGAGTTAAGGAGTACTGGGTTGTGGATCCTGCTAATAGAACTCTGACTGTTTATATATTGGACGAAAGCGGGAAATACGCACGGGGTGTTGTTTATGCTGGTGAGGATATTCTAAAAACTGCTTTATTTGATGGTTTGGAGATTAGCCTGGAAGAGGTTTATAGGGACTGATTGATCTCTACCAAACTGTAGTTACATTATATTTTGGAATAAACT
>JAQIBN010000217.1 GCA_027859095.1 Spirochaetia bacterium
GATTGAAAGCTATAGACTGGGTTCAGGAATTAACTTCATTGATGATATGAACCTTCCGGTAAATACTGCAATTACAGATATTTTAGATAATCTTCTGGAAATAATTTTTCCTGGATATACAGGGAAAAGAAATATTACCACTGCAAATGTCAGTTATATTATAGGAGAACTCCTTTGCAAAGTGAGATCTACTCTGGAAACCCAGATCTTACTAGCTTTGAAGCACGGTTGTAGAATTAATAATTGCGAAAGTAGTTGTGACTGCAAATTACAGGCAAATGAGACAACAGAGTATTTTATGGATAGTATAATAGAAATTAGAAAACTTTTAATACTGGATGTGCAAGCTGCATACAAAGGAGATCCAGCTGCGAAATCTCTGGAAGAAATTGTAATAAGTTATCCTGGATTAAAAGCCCTGGCTATTCATAGAATTGCTAATTTATTATATAAAAAACAAGTACCTCTTATTCCACGTATGATGAACGAAATGGCACATTCACAAACAGGGATTGATATTCATCCAGGAGCAGAGATTGGAGAAGGATTTTTTATTGATCATGGCACAGGTGTGGTTATTGGAGAAACTACTAAGATAGGGAAAAATGTAAAGCTTTATCAGGGTGTTACACTGGGAGCATTAAGCTTTGCCACAGATGAACAGGGAAATATTATTAAGGGAGGTAAACGCCACCCAACTATAGAGGATGATGTTGTAATCTATGCGGAGGCAACAATACTGGGGGCCGTAGTTATAGGGAAAGGTGCTGTTATTGGTGGTAATGTCTGGTTAAAATCGGATGTACCTCCCGGAACAACTATTGGAATGTCCGGAATTAGAAAGGGAAATTAAAATAGGACATTCCTAATTAAACTTTACACTATTTTACATATCTGCTAACTTTCATCCCATGAATAAGAAATTTTCTTTATATATGTTTATTGCTATAACCCTATGGGCCGGAAGCTGGGTATCTGGAAAGCTTATTAGCGGAGGAGAATTTCAGTCTCAATTTATTTTCTGGCGCTTCGCAATAACCTCTGTTTGCTACCTTGCTATTCACCAAATTAGTGTAAGAAATAGTAAGGAATATCTGGGCATTGGTAGAATCTTTAAAAACCCAGCTTTAACTGGATTAATTATACTCTCCGCAATAGCACTTGTAGGTTATAATATTATGTTTATACTTGGACTTAAATCAGGTCTTGCAGGTAAAGGCGGAGTAATTGTTACAACCCTTAATCCGCTTATAGGTTTTATTTTAGGAACATTATTATATAGAAATAAATTTTCAACCAGAATCTGGCTTGGAATGATTTTGGGTTTACTTGGTGGCATTATATTAATTGAACCATGGAAATACTCACTAAGCCAGCTTATAGATGGTGGTAATTTGATATTTGTGGCTGCAGCAGGGTTCTGGGCATTAATTACAGCTTTAGGACATAAAATTCAAAAAGATGTGTCCCTTTGGGAGTTCAATCTACTTACTTATACAATAGCTATATTTCTGACAATCCCATTTATTTGGAATAAAGATATATTCAACATGCAGCAGTATACCGCAGGGTTTTGGATAAATACTCTCTATCTTGCGGTTATGGCTGGAACTATTGCAGGCGGAATGTATTTTTATGCATCAAAAGTTATTGGTTCGGCAAGGGCTGGCTCTTTTACTTTTATTGTTCCAGGCATGGCACTTTTATTCAGTTTTATTTTTCTAAAGGAGATCCCCCAACTTACAACCGTTGTCGGGGGAGCATTAGCAGTTACTGCGGTTTATATTATTAACAGGAAAAAATAACAGCAAGCGAAGGGAATCGAACCCTCAACTAAAGCTTGGGAAGCTTTCGTATTACCACTATACTACGCTCGCAATTAGTTTATATTAAAAGACTACTCTATCGTAAGAGATCTTACAACCTCTCTGATCTTTTCATCTCCGTTAATAGATATTGTGATGGTTGATCCATCAGATACAATGTATGGAATTGTCAATAATCCACCTGCATGATAAAGTTTTGCCAGAGATGTTTCTACTCCACCAGGAGTTATTGATTTAATCTCTACAGGAACTTTTACAGGATAGACAGGAAGCTCCTTTTCCAATATACCAAAAAGATATCCCTGCTCAATTTCAACAGGTTCGGTAATATAAATCTGCCTTACGGTATCTGCCGGAACCTCAGACTCTGTAGATGGACTTTGACTGATTACCATTCCTGGTACTTCACCTCTTTGAGCAGTTCTTGCAGAAATTGTGAATGGGAAACTATCTGCAATAGCAAGCTGCAATGCACGCTGCCATCCTGTTCCACTATAATCCCTTACAGGAGTCAGTGAACCTTCCCGACCTTTACTCACAACAATACTTAAATCGGTAAGTATCGTAATTTCAGTACCAGGAAGAGGTTTTTGTTCCAAAACTGTTCCAGGTGGAGAATCATTATAAATATAAATATATGGTTTGTTTAACTTCAAAAGTGGTCCATAACTTGTAACAAGACTTTTTAAGTGATTCTCAAGCTCAATCAAACCCCAACCAGTATAGTCATCCAGTTTTTCTACAGAAGCACCTTTGCTGACTTTCAGTAAAACTCTGGTACCTGCTTTAACAAGAGTGCCCTGTTTTGGATCCTGTCCAAGAACTGTTCCTTTATCTGCCATATTATTTGAATAGCGTTGCTGTACTTCCGCAAAAAGAGCTCTATCCTGAAGATCTATGACCGCATTTGCAAGATCAAGCCCCTTCATATCAGGAACCATTGTAAGTTCCTTACTCTCAATAGTAAGAAGAAAGGTAATTACTGCAATTACAATCATTATTGTAACTGCACCAAGGCTCGAATAAATAACAATATTTAAAAACTTTCTCTCAGGATCTGTCGATTCTACTTTCATTATTCCCCTCCAAGGACACAGCCAATAAATTCATGTGTTCCATTTATGAATGATTTCCAGTTATTAGCCTTCTTAGATTGTAATTGTAATAATTTAACCACTAGAACACCATCGCCTGTTTGTATCAAAATTCCATTGTTCTTGTCAAATCCAAGAACTTCCCCAGGAGATCCCGACTTATCAGTTTCTCCATGGAAAAGCCCACATTCCAGCAACATCAGATTTTTATGTTTAAATTGTGTGTAAGCTTTTGGCCATGGTGTGTATGCACGTATTTTTCGATCAATGACAACTGCACTTTCTTTCCAGTTTATTATGCCATCATCTTTAATAATCTTTGTACAATATGAAACAAAATCTGTATCCTGCGTTTTTTCATTAACATGGCCGGATTCAATTTCTCTCAATGTTTGAATAAGTAATTCTGCACCTTCAGTGGATATAAAAGTACTCAAACTTTCTGTAGTTTCATTTCCACTGAGTTTAATAAACTGTTGATTTAGTAAAGCGCCGGTATCCATTTCTAAATTTATTCGTTGAATACTTATACCTGTTTCATTATCTCCATTAATAATTGCAGATAGAATTGGAGAGCTCCCCCTGTATTTGGGAAGAAGCGAAGGATGTACATTAATCCCTCCCATAGCAAACATGGAAAGGAACCTGGGGCCAAATATCTTACCGTAGGCAAAAACAACAAGAATATCAGGTCTCAAGCTTATAATATTTTTACGAACTTCACTGTCTAAAGAATGTGGTTGCAATATATTTAGATTAAGTTCCATAGCTTTAGATTTTATAGGATTTAATTTTATCTTTTGCCCTCTGCCTGTTACTTTATCAGGATTAGTAAGAACACCAACAATATTAAAATTAGAGGCAATCTTTTCGAGTGAGGGGACTGCAATATCAGGAGATCCTGCAAAAACTATACGCATTAGCTAATTTTACTCTGTCGCTTTTCATAAACAGATACAATTCTCTGTCTCTTTTTTTCTGAAAGATGGTCTATAAACAAAATTCCCTTCAAATGATCCATTTCATGTTGAATGACCCTGGCAAGTATACCATGAGCATCCAGCTTAAACGGTTTCCCTTCAAGGCTCCAGGCCTGAACAGTAATAGATTCAGGACGCATAACTTCACTATAAACACCGGGAATACTTAAACAACCTTCTTCATAAGGTGAAATTTCCTGAGATGTCCCAATTATATCAGGATTTATAAAAATCCGGGGTTCATCATCCGGAATATGACACACAAAAAGCCTTTTTTCCACTCCAACCTGTGGACCGGCTAAACCTATACCATCATTTGCATGCATGGAATCAATCATGGCTACGGCAAGATCTTCAAGGTTTTTATCAAATACAGCAATAGTTGCACATTTTTTTCTTAAGATATCACTGCCTAATGTTTCTATATTTAGCATTCATGTATATTACAAAAAAAACAAAAAATCGGCAAGCATAACGTAGGGGCAGTCCACCAGGATCGATTTATCGACCCTGGTGGCTGCCCTGCGTTCAAAATAATTTCATCCCCTTTAATCCGAGAAGCCCCCACCCTGGGACTGCCCCTACAGGAGCCCCCTACAGAAGGCTGACAGGGTCTACATCTATTTCCATGTAAACCTTTGATTTTGTTGCAATTTGTTTTAAATGCTCAACTGCTTCATGGGCTGCATTAAAATTTTGTGTTCGTATTAAAATCTGATAACGAAAGTTTCGTGATATTTTTTTTATGAAACATTCTGCAGGACCAAGAATCTCAACCTGA
>JAQIBN010000306.1 GCA_027859095.1 Spirochaetia bacterium
GAGGCCTTACCTGCTGCAACAACAGTTTCTATAGCCTTATCCATTAAAGGATCATTGGTGCTGTAACTCCCTGTATCAGGAGATTCATCATCGTTATCATCATAAAATATTTCTTCGTCAATATAATCCGGTTCACCCAGGGTTTTAACATGCGCAGTTACAGATTCCACTTCAACATCTGAAAGGAAAGCCCCCTGAACTCGTGTTAAAGAGGGATCCCAGGCAGAAGAAAAAAGCATATCACCCTGACCAAGTAATTTATCTGCACCGGCTGTATCAAGAATAATTCTGGAATCAATTTTATTGGATACCATAAATGCAATTCGACTGGGAATATTAGCCTTTATAAGACCTGTAATTACATCTATTGATGGTCTCTGGGTTGCAAGAACAAGATGAATACCCACGGCTCTGGCCATAGCCGCCAGACGAGCCAGGATAGATTCAAGCTCTTTACCTGAGGTTGCAATTAGATCTGCAAATTCATCTACTATGACTACTATATAGGGAAGTTTTTTTGTGGCAATTCTATTTCGAACAATTTTTTTATTATAAGACCTAATATCCCTTACTCCCATACCATCCAATAATGCATAACGTTGTTCCATTATATAAATGCAGTACTGTAGTGCCTGGAAAGCACGTTTAGGTTCTGTTATTACTGGAGTAAGTAAATGAGGGATTCCATTATAAAGTTTAAGTTCTACAATTTTTGGATCTATTAATAATAACCTAACCTGATCTGGATTTCTTTTATAAAGTATGGAACATATAAGAGCATTTACACAAACAGATTTACCTGAACCTGTTGCCCCTGCAATTAAAAGATGTGGTGTTTTTACAAGATCTATAATTTGTGTATTTCCAGTTATATCCTTACCAATGGCAATTGGTATTTCATTTTTCGGATCCTTAAACTTATCATCCTGAAGCATCTCTTTAAAAGAAACTATGGCTCTTTCCTTATTTGGAATCTCAATACCAACTGCATGTTTGCCTGGTATAGGAGCAACTATTCTTACCCTGGAAGCAGCCAGCCGCATTGCTATATTATCTGCTAAATTGGCAATTTTAGATAATTTCACACCTGGAGCCGGTAGAATTTCAAACATTGTTATTACAGGTCCTTTCTTTATTCCTGTAACTTCAGCTTTAATCTTAAATTCCTCCAGGGTTTCCCTGAGAACTTCTGCTGCCAGTCTGGTTGTATCATCAATTACCCAGTAATGACTATTAGCATAGTCTTTAAGTATATTTTTTATAGGGACACTATAATTTGCATATGTAAATTTCTTCTGAAACTTTGCAGTTTCAATATCCTTATCAAGAGAGTCATTAGTTTGAGTATTTGTATCTAAAATATTATCAGGACTATCTGCATTGATAAGATGGTCTGTACCAATTTCTGAAAATACTTCTTCTTCTTCAGGCTCATCTAATTCTTCAAGTTCAGAATATTCTTCCAGGGAATCTACATCATTATCTCCATACTCAATAGAAATATCTCTACTGTTTTCTATGCTCTCTGAAGAATTAAATTTTTCAAGGGATTTAAGTTTTTCAAGAGAGGGCAATTCAGGAAGATCTACATCCATATCATTTGTTAACCCAGGTATATGCTCTTTAGAGAATGGATTTACAATAGTTTCATTTGATGTGCTTACTTTTGAATCCTCTGAATCTAAAAGAAAGTTTGTACCAAGAAGTTCTGAAGAAACCCCTGGGCGTAAAATTGACTTGTCTGAATATGTATTTTCTACTATTTCATGATCTTCGTCAGATACCTGATCTTTCAAACTATCAAAAAATCTATCCTCTATGGGGATATCTGTTTTTGTATGATTCAATTTATTAGCTGATATTTTAATACTTAAAACATAGATCATAAGAATCTCAACTACAAAAAGAAGGAAAAGGAGAAAAGATCCTTCCTTTCTTCCAATAAGATTAACCATAAAAATCACCAGTAAAGAACTATCAATATCAAGGTATACTTTCAAAAATAAAACAGAAGTTAAAAAAGGTAGTATTGTTAAAGTAAGAAGGAGTATCCATTTTCTACTGAATTTTTCCTTAAATGATAATATTGCCGCAATAAAAATATAAAAAGGTATAAAAAAAGAAGCATAAGTAAAACTGTCTTTAAGAAAATTACCAGGAGTATTTCTTATCCCATAAAAACTGAGAATCAAAGAGAGTAGAAAAAACATCCCCACCAATCCAAGGGCTACTGCTGAATAATACGATAATCGACCTTTTTGCATACATCTACCTTTTTAATTTATTGGGCTTATTTATTTTATCGGGTTCATTACTAAAAACTAAAACATGATAGCGCCTATGATTATCTGAAAAATAAAAGTCCTATAAAACCTAAAGGAATAAGATAAAAACTAAATAAATATAATTTTCCTTTTTTAATTAATTTTAAAAGTATTTTAAGACTCAGTAATCCTACAATGAAAGCAGAAAGCATACCTGTGCCTATTATTAAAGGATCAACCATATCAAGCAAACCCTCTGCATCCTTTAACTCAAGAATAAAAGCACCAAGAATTGCCGGTAGAGATATTAGAAAAGAATATTCCCCGGCTTTCTCTCTACTCATTCCAGAAAGGAGAGCAGCTGAAATAGTTATACCTGACCTGGAAATTCCGGGTAGAACTCCTAGGCCCTGGCTTATACCAGTAATAACACCCTGTTTTAAACCCAAACGATTATAATCAATACTACCACCCCAAAATTTACTGCCAATTAATATAATTCCTGTTATTATAAATAGTAAGTATATAATAAACAGATAGTTCTCAACTTCAAGATTATTCAGGCCTAATCCTATTATACCAGTAAAAAACGTTGAAACCAGAATCATTAAAAAAAGTTTCCTATTTGCCTTGTCTTCACTTTCAATATTGTTTCTTTTAAATAAGGAAATAACAATTCCTATTAACCTTTTTCTAAAAACTATAATTATCACTAATAGAGTAGCAAGATGAAGAAGGATATCAAAAAGAACCGGAACATCCTGGAGTCTCATAAAAGACTCAACTACTGCAAGATGGCCTGAACTCGAAACTGGAAGAAATTCTGTGAAGCCCTGAAGAGCTCCAAGGGAAATTGATTGAATAAATGTCATATATTATTTCCTATAAAATAAATTTATAATTTCATCAGGCTGTATGCCCTCGTAAAGATAACCATAAATTACTGATGAAACAAGGAGTTTCCTCCCATAGTGGCTAGTCTCTTTATAGGGGATAGCTTCAAGGAAAAGGTCATCAGGTAAGTTAGGATATTCTTTCCGCCATCTTCTGACTCTAGTAAGGCCTCCATTATAAGCAAAAAGAGCATCACTTAATATATCGGTACGCTTTTTTAAATTTCCGAGATACCATCCTCCAAAGGTAAGATTAGTTTGTGCATCATTTAAATTATAATCTGTAATTCGTAATCTGCCTGCAACATCTGCTGCTGTAGCAGGCATTAATTGACTTAAACCAATAGCCCCTGCAGAAGATACAACTGTTTTCTGAAAATGAGATTCTTCCCGTACAAGAGCAGTCAGAACATACCATTCAAGGATTTCTTGCTTTGCAATTTCTATTATTGTATTGTTAAAGGCATTTGGATAGATTAGAAGAAGATCAGATATATTTAATTCAAACCCATCTATCCGGCTGTAACGATTTAATAATCTTATTGATTTGTCAAAAATATTTTCTTTTGATAATTCATGAGCTGTTCTTCGAACCAAAGAAAAATCTGAAAAGGAATTTATCATTAAATAATCATAAGCTTTCAATGGATGTCCATACTCAAGCCAACCCCAGATAAGCTCCGAACTTCCCTCCCGACCCTGAGATACAGGCACAGGATCACTGTCTACAGTTCTGTTAAACATCCAGGGGAGGTGTCTGATATCAAAAATTTTAAGATAATTACCAGCAAGGATTCTATAGTAGAGACCGGAAGCAATCCCAAATCCCCTTTCATAAGACAAAGTCATTAATCGGTTTATCTCTATATTATTTATACTGATATATGATTCTATTCCTGCACGGGCTGTAAGATATGAATACTTAGATATTGACTCATCTGGACCAGTTAATTCAATTATATTCAAAATTTCATGAATGGTATCCCATTGACCTTTTTGCACAAATATAGTTACAAGTTCATCCAGGACATCAGTAAAATAATCAGGATCTGTCCATAATTCAGTTAGCAGGCCTAACTGACTAATAGCAGTAGTAGGGGAATCCCGAACAAGGCTATTGTACCAATACCATAGCATCTTCTCATATTTTATTCCTTCAGAAAAAGGAATACCAGTCATAAACATATCAGCAGCCTCAGAATAGCGGCTCATTCCTCTTTTTAAATAACCTGCTATTTCATAAAGCCCTGCTATAAACTCATAGGAATAAACTTCTCCAGGTTGAAAACCAGCATTACCAGGCATTTTAAGAAGCTCCTCAATATAACCTAAAAGTTCTCCTCTACCCCCGGAAGCATTGGCAGTTATATACATCTCTTTTAGGATTATAGGTGAAAGTATAATATTATCTACAATATACCCTTTATCCAGAGTGTCTTTAATTATCTCTGTTTGCATCTTAAGAAGAGCTAACATAGTGCTTTTAGCAGATAAATACTCTTTCCTATAAATATAATTTTTAAAATCAGCCAAAATAGAAGTAGATTCCGGAACATTAATTTTTGCATCTTTTATTTGAT
>JAQIBN010000103.1 GCA_027859095.1 Spirochaetia bacterium
GAATATATTGCACTATTAAAAGAAGGAGATATTATAATAAGTACTTCAAATCAGGAAAACTACGGCATTTCAGTAATCGAAGCAATATTATCCGGCTGCAGACCAATTCTACCTCGAAGACTCTCATACCCTGAAATAATTCCCGAAGAATATCATTCAAAATGTTTGTACAGTGACGAAAAAGACCTTAGTTTAAAGCTTAAAAAGCTGCTTACTGAAGATATAGTCTTTAAATTAAACGGATTAATAGATAGAATGGCAGAATTGTGCTGGGATAAAATGATAACCAAGTACGATAAACTATTTGATAATATTATAAGTGGAGAGAAATTATAGTGAAAATTAAAGTTGGACTTGTAAAATGTAATACATATAATAACGAAGAACTGGATAAAGCCATTGATGAAGCCATAGGTCTGTCAGGTGGAATCGATGTAAAAGGGAAAAAACTTCTATTAAAACCCAATATACTTCAGGATTCCGATCCATCAAAAGCAATTTCAACTCACCCTGAGTTTGTAAGATCAGTTATACTATATATGCAAAAAGAAGGAGCATCGGAGATCTATGTAGGAGACTCGCCTGGTTTCCAGAAGCCCGGATATAACGGGAAAAAAAGCGGAATCCGGCAGGTTACAGAAGAAACCGGAGCAAAATGGATAGATTTTACTACCGGAAAAACAACTATAAGAACTGAAACAGGAAAATTACAGAAAGAATTTAAAGTTACATCGATTGTAGATGAAGTAGATATGATAATTAGTCTGCCGAAAATGAAAACACATCAATTAATGTACTTTACCGGAGCAGTAAAAAATCTTTTTGGCTTACTTCCTGGTTTAAGTAAATCACCCTATCATGTAACATATCCAAACCGGCACAACTTTGGCGAGATGATACTTGATCTACTGGAAGCGGTAAAACCCGCATACTCGATTATGGATGCTGTAATTGGCATGGAAGGCCCGGGACCAGGTAATGGATATCCAAAACCTGTAAAACTGATACTAGCCAGCCAAAATGCTGTAGCTTTGGATATTATAGCCAGCTCTGTTATTGGATATGACCCAATGACTATACCAACAAATAAACTTGCTTTACGGCGACATCTGGGTTTAAAACATATATCAGATATTTTGGTAGAAGGCGAAGCTCTTTCAGATGTAAAAATTGATGATTATAAACTTCTGGGAGAAAAGAAATTCCAAAATATAATTTTTGATCTCTTCCATTTCAGAATATTCGAAAAATATCAGCAAAAAAGAAAACCAAAACCATATTTTATTGAAGAAAAATGTATAAAATGCGGTGAATGTATAAAAATTTGTGCTTCAAACGCAAACTGGTTTGAACAAGGCCCTAATGGAAAGTTTGTGGCTGTAGACTATAATAAATGTATTCGCTGCTACTGCTGCCACGAAATCTGTCCTGTTGATGCAATTGAAATAAGGTAAGTAAAATTATGACATATCTTATAACAGCTTTTCTTACACTACTTCCAATATCTGAACTTAGGGGAGCTATACCTTATGCAATTGCAAATGGTTTGTCTCCATTGTTTACCTGGTTCTACTGCGTTATTCTAAATGCAGCAGTGGGTCCACTGGTATATATTTTCCTTTCAACTTTTCATAAATTTCTAATTAAATTCACATGGTATAAAAAATTATTTGAAAGATTTGTAGAGAAAACAAGACACAAAGTAGAAAATAAGGTAAAAAAGTTTGGTTATCTGGGAATAACACTTTTTGTAGCAATTCCACTTCCTATAACAGGTGCATATACAGGAACACTTGGTTCCTGGATCTTAGGGTTGGAACCGAAAAAAACATTCTTAAGCGTCCTTATTGGTGTAATAATTTCAGGAACAATTGTACTTGCAATAACATATTTCGGAATTGAAGCTCTATCTTTTTTTACGAAAGATTTATCACATTAACTACAGGATCCCAATTTGGCAATTGACATAAAAAAAGAACTCAACGACAAGCAGTATCTTGCTGCAGCACAACTAACCGGTCCTCTTCTTATTATTGCTGGAGCTGGTTCAGGAAAGACCAGGATGATAACATATAGAATAGCTCATATGCTTGGATCAGGAATTCATCAGTCCAATATTCTTGCCCTTACATTTACGAATAAAGCAGCAAGAGAGATGGAAGAAAGGGTTAAAACTCTTACAAATAAAAAATTAACAAACCTGACTGTTTCTACTTTTCATGCTTTCGGTGTCAAATTATTAAAAGAAAGTATCTCTTATTTGGGTTACAAAGAAAATTTTAGTATTTATGATCAAGGTGATAAAATTGCTGCAATAAAAGAAGCTGCAAGAGAGTTAAATATTTCACCTGATGTTCTGGATATATATGAGGTTTCAAATCTTTTCTCATCAATAAAAACGGACAGAGAAAAATGGACTGACACAAATAACAGCTTTAAACCATTATATGAAGAATATCAGGAATATCTATTTAATCATAACTCTGTTGATTTTGATGATTTAATTATACTACCGGTAAAATTATTAACTGAATACCCGGAAATTCTAAAAGGTTACCAATTAAGATATCAATACATTATGGTAGATGAATTCCAGGACACCTCACTTGCTCAATATAAATTAATTAAAGAGCTTGCACATGAAAATAGAAATATTTGTGTAGTTGGAGATGATGATCAGTCAATCTACTCATGGAGAGGAGCAAATTATCAAAATATTATTAATTTTGAAACTCATTTTCCGGAGCTAATAGAAATAAAGCTGGAGCAAAATTACAGATCAACAAAAAATATTCTGGCTGCAGCAAACAGTTTAATTTCAAATAATACAAATAGAAAAGAAAAAGAACTTTGGACTGGTATTGGTGACGGTAAGTCTATAGAACTCTACTATCCTGAAAATGAATCCAGAGAAGCTGATTTTATTTCTGAAATGATAAAAAGCTTTCATTTAAAAGAAAACTTAAAATATCACGATTTTGGTGTCCTAATACGTACTAATAATTTAAGTACAATAATAGAAAATTCATTTCTTACAGAAAATATACCCTATAAAGTCTCAGGAGGACAAAGCTTTTTTCAACGAAAAGAGATAAAAGATATTATTGCCTACCTTCGTATTCTTAGTAATCCGGATGATGATATAAATTTTCTTAGAATACTTAATATGCCCAGAAGGGGATTAGGAAAAGCAACACTTCTAAAAATAAGAGCAATTGCAAAAGGTAAAGACTGTAGTCTCCATGCAGCAGCAACAGAACTTAGGTGGAATGGAGACTCTCCTCTCTCTGATAAAATTAAAAGCAGTCTGCAGGAATTTATAGATCTAATTCACGATTACAAGGAGATGATTGAAGAAGAAGGTTCCAATAAAACTAAAATAATTCGAGACCTTATTGAAACAATTAATTACTGGGGATTCCTTATAATTGAGCATCAAAAAAATGAAAAGCTTGCTAAATGGAAGTATAAAAACATTGGTATATTTATTGAACTCTTTGAAAAATGGGAAAAAAAACCAGATAACAAAGATAAAGATCTTGGAGCTTATCTTAATAGAATAACACTCATGACCAGAGCGGAAGATGAAGATGGAGATAATGGCCAGGTTAATTTAATGACCATACATGCTTCCAAGGGGCTTGAGTTTGAATATGTTTTTCTTGCAGGAGTAGAAAAAAATATTATTCCTCATGCACGATCCATAGAGGAAAACCCTGCTAATATTGAAGAAGAAAGAAGACTTTTTTATGTAGCTATTACAAGGGCAAAACAAAAGTTATTTATGACCAGTTGTAAGACAAGAAAAATACGTTTTGAAATTGTTGATACTGTACCATCTCCATTTCTTGAAGAGATGCCCAAGGATCTAATTGAATTCCATACACCTTTAGAAGATGTAGAAGGTGAAGAAGCAATGGACTATTTTGAACAAATGAAGAGTAAATTTAGTTAGGGGATTTACATATTGACTAAGCTATTCCTATTAATTATCTTGTATATACATCTTAATAAAAGGAGCTCCAGTGAAACGTAAAGACATTAAACCGCTGTATCTTCAAATGAAAGAATATCTTCTTAATCAAATACAAAAAATGGATCCTGGGATTAACCAGCTTGAACCGGAAAACCTTCTCTCAAAAAAACTTGGAATGAGTAGAGAAACCGTAAGAAAGGCAATGTCAGTTCTAATTCAGGAAGGTGTTATCACCAGATGGCATGGAAAGGGAAATTTCGGACATCCTTCTGTGAGTAATCTAATTATGAGAGTTGATGTCAACTCCGATTTCAGAAGACTTCTAAGAAATGCTGGATATACAGTAAAAACAGAGAGATCCGAATCTGAACTGAAAAGTCCAAGCAAAGAATTGCTGAATCGAATTCCAGAAGCGTTACATGAGGAAATACTATTCTATGAACTCCTATTTTTTGCAGATACCAGACTTGCAATACACGTTAATGTCGAGTTGTTTAATAAATATGTTACATGCAAGCCTGAAAGCGGTATATATACTGAAGTCATTACAGATGAATTAAAGAAATACTGTGATGTTGATTCGGCCTACTCCACAGCCTGGCAAAGAGCTGGAATCTCGCCGGATATTTCTTCTAAATTTGGAATTCACAAAGACACTCCCCTTCTTATCTGGGATGAGATTTATCACGATTTAAATGACTACAAGTTTGGATATGTAGAGATACATTTTAATCCTGAGATTATGGATATTTCCATGAAGCTTAATTTCTGATTCAGTTTTTATCAGATAATTTGGAGACGCCCATCCAGAATAAAACCACTATCTGCAGTTACTTCATTTTTCTCAATATAATTAAGTAGTTCATTCCTGGCATATAATCCGGTGTCCGTTTTATTGATATCTCTCAAATTAGAAATTGTATTCCCAAGAGAAGCTTCTGTCTCTTCCCATTTTCTGGCTAATCCCTGAACAAAATTAGGCATGACAATTGTAAATTTTTTATCATAGAAATTTTCAAGCGGAATTTCATTTACATAAATACTTCTAATATCATTACATTTTTTATCAATTAAATATCTTATTTCCCGACTAAAATGGATAAAACCTCTGTCAATATTTGGGTAATCATCCTTATTCAATCGCTGAGCATTTCCATGAATAAGGTCATTAAGAAAAGATCCGCTTATACTGGAAATTACTAATGTATCGGCACATCCAGATCATCTTAACATAGCAACCGGAAAATCCTTTATCCGTGTTGTGTAACAGGGAGACAGATAAGCCCTACGCATTCCCCAATCCTCCCGGAACTCACTTCCACATGGATGTACTGTATGCTGACCGAATTTGCTGTTTATCTCATCCACCTTTTCTGACAGATCTATTTTCTTCCTGTTATCATTTTCAAAGAAATCCATCTGTCTGCCTGTTAGTGGCTCGATACCAAAAAGAAAGATTGTTGTTCTCCAGTATGCAGAACCGGAGGAATAGAGCTTTTTCAGTAAGGACCGGGCAGCAGAGATTATGTCAGGAAGATAATCTGTTGGCGCAATTTCTACAGAAGCATGTCTTCTCCCGAAATCTGATGATTCCAGAGATACTGAAACAGAGTTCGTTGTACATTCCTGAGTTCTCAATTTTTCTACAGCCAATTCCGCATAGTAGGATATTGCCTCATAGAGTATGGAGAGTTCTTTGACAGGACTCCGAAATTGCCTGGCGCTGATTATTCCCTTTCTGGGATCAACTTCTATTTTTAAATCAGCCATGGGAAACCCTTTCAACTCCCTCTGCAGCCTCCATCCGACAGAGGTCATCTCTTTCTTTACAATCCATTCGGGAATCTGTATAAACTCAGCTGCTGTCTTAATACCGGCTAATTTCAGTTTCTCTGCATAGGCTCTTCCAATACCCCAGATATCTTCTACAGGGGTTAATGCCAACGCCTCGGCAATCTCCTTTTCAGTTTCTAATAGAAGAACTCCTTTGTCCTTCTTCGCCAGTCTCTGGGCTGTTTTTGCCAGGGCTTTGGTAGGGGCCATTCCGACAGTAGTAGGTATAAGAGTCTGCTTTTTAATAGTTCTGCGGATAGTCTCCCCGTAATCAGCAAGATCTCTGAATCCGGAAAGGTCGATAAAGGCCTCGTCTATTGAGTAAACTTCAACCTTTGGGGATAGATCCCTGAGGGTTTTCATCACTCTCCAGGAGAAATCGCTATAGAGGGTGTAATTTGAGGAGAAGAAGACAATACCATTTTTATTAATTATGGGAAGAGCCTCTTTAAATCTTACCCCTCTTTTTAATCCCAGTTTTTTTGCCTCAGAATTCAGGGCAATTATCCAGTGATCATTATTTGATAATACAATAATAGCTGTATTTTTTAGATCCGGTCTAAAGGCTCTCTCACAGGAACAGTAAAAGCTCTCACAGTCAACTAATCCAATCATGGTAATCTCAAGAGGCGCACAAGACGGCTGACCACCCCTATAATCTCAGCTTCACTGCCGGTATACTCTCCAATACGAAACTCACCATCTACTGTTAGAATAATTAAATCCCCGATTTCCGGAACCAGGGAACAGTCAACTATCGCAAAATCTTTATCATTTATATTAAATTCATCATATTCGCCACCTATTACCGAAAAAAAATACATGGCATGGGGCTTTGGCAACAGGAGTCTGTTCCAGTCAATATCATTTTCTGTATATGCTTCCGCCGGGGAGCCAAACCCAGTTGTGCGTTGTGTACGTTTCATATTCCAATAATACTACTTAACATTTGTCTAGTAAATAGATGAATTATCTTAAAATAGCTAAACTCTTCAAACTATCTTCCAAATCCCAAAAAAATCAAAGTAAATTTTTTTTCCAAACCTTATGTTTTTCCCAATTCTCAGGGAAACCCATATCTTTCAAAGGTATCTCAGGAAAATCATTTAATAATGTTTCAAGCCTTTTAGTCCATTTTGACTGGGGAATAATTATATCCACCATGTAAACAATTATTGATAGAATTCCAAAAATTCTGCTATTTTCAATCCTGAATGGATTGTTCCAATCGTTGTTTTTTACAGGGATTATAGGTTTATAGCCTAACTCCCTGTTCCAGAGTCTGCTGTGATGCGCACATAGAATTGTACCAAATGACATAACCTCAACAGCCATTCACAAGGGTAAAAATTCATGAGAATCACCATATTTATTAAAGAAATGTCTAACAAATATATCTTTGGAGCGTTTTGTTTCATGATCTATACTTTTTATCATAGTAGTATGTTTATCTTCTTTCATTAAAGGTAGATTTACATTTTCCAGATAGCTAAAGGGTCCATATTGCCTGCTAAATTCATAGGCAATATCTGTTTTTAACGCAACCTCAATCCTTTCTATTCCATCCAGAACAAGAAATCTAAGTTGCCTGTCAAACCGATACCTGTCCCAAACTACAGATAATTTGGTTCCTGGATAATAATTATCACTATTTTTCTGTCTAAATGGGAAAAGATACCCGCTTAAACGATAATAATTTACAGATTCTAATTTTTTAATTAATTCTATCGGTTCACATTCCAACCCTCGGGATATTAAAAGATCAGCTTGCTCTTCAAATGACAGATATTTCTTCTCATATATCATAGAGAAACTCTAACAGAAAAATATTTAGGGGTAAGGGCATAAAAAAACCCACCGAAGTGAGCTTGTGTCAGAGGCCCGGCAGGTATGCTAAATAAAATATAGTTCCAATCCGGATAGATGTCAAGATTCAAATTCATGCTATTCCTTATTGTTATCAAAACAAACTTTTACATTACATCGCTTTTGTCCCATTGTACCATGATTTTCACCAGGTCACTACTACATTTTTCAAATCGTTTTCTAATTGGTGGTACAGGATGTTATGTAATCAATTCCCGTAGGGGCAGGTCGCGACCTGCCCGAAAACTATCCGACAAGATGCGCCCATTTTATTTTATCATTCCCACCAGGCTTAAATATCACCACAAATTCATCCCATGTAATCCGAATATTATTCCCCCGCTGATCCTGGTAATCAGTCCGAAAGTTCCCATAAGGATCATCAATAATAAAGTGGGTAATATCCTCATTTCCATCAGTAACAAACCCGGCCAGGGATACAATATGGTGCAGGTTCCGCCTCTTTAACCGGAACTCCCCGGAAAGAACAACACCTCCACCCTTAACCAGGTGGGCTATTATTGTTTCTACAGGAACTTCTGTAGAAAACCTGTCCACCTTCCTTTTCAAGATGGTGTTCACTCCCCATTCCAGCATCTGGTGTAC
>JAQIBN010000255.1 GCA_027859095.1 Spirochaetia bacterium
TATTAATTCCTTTATTTTCTAGTTTATACCTTATAAAATATATCATCATTAAATAGAAAATCAAAGAAGAAAAGAAATTATTAGTTTTTTTTGTATACAACATGAACAAGAAGGGCTAAAATAATTTGAGGCTAAATTATGGTTGATTTGAAGTCATTGCACAGTCATTCTCTTTTTGGTGGAATAACCGAAGATCAAATATCCAGAATCAAAGATTTTTTTATTGAGGAAAATTTCTCTGAAAATGAGTTTATTGAAAGAGAAGGAGATATCGGGGATCGAATTTATTTTATTATAGAGGGCCAGGTCGAGATATTAAAAAAAATAACTGAATCTGGTAATTTAAGTAGGATTTTCTTATTTTCAGAGGGTGATGTGTTTGGTGAAATGGAGCTTATTGATGTTCAACCTTGTGCTGCATCTGTTCGTGCAATTACACCTACAAAGGCTCTTACGCTATCCAATAAAGGTTTTTATCAAATTAGAAAATACGATTTAAAAGTATTTTCGCTCATGATAATGAATCTGGCAAGAGATATAAGTAGACGGTTAAGGAAGGCAGATGAAATTATTGCCCACTGCCCGGAATTTAATATATTATAAAGTTAGTATTGACTTTTGAAATTAAATTATTATTATTGGTAATAATTCTTATTACCAAAGGAGCTAAAATGAAGAGTCTTAAAGGTACCGAAACAGAGAAAAATCTGCTTAAAGCTTTTGCAGGTGAGTCCCAGGCAAGAAATCGTTATACCTATTTTGTGGGTCAGGCAAAAAAGGAGGGTTATGTCCAGATTGCAGATATTTTCGCTGAAACTGCAGATCAGGAAAAAGAGCATGCTAAACGCTTATTTAAATTTCTTGAAGGTGGTGAGCTTGAAATTACAGCCTCTTTTCCAGCAGGTGTAATTGGAACAACAGAAGAAAATCTTCTTGCTGGTGCAGAAGGTGAAAACTATGAATGGACAGATATGTATCCCTCTTTTGCAAAAACTGCCAGAGAAGAAGGATTCGATAAGGTAGCAGATGTTTTTGAGGCCATTGCAGTAGCAGAAAAACAGCATGAAAAGCGATACAATGAATTAAGGGCAAATATACTTGCCAGCAATGTGTTTAAGAAAGAATCAAATGTAACATGGCGATGCAGAAATTGTGGTTATATTTTTGAGGGAGCTGAAGCTCCTGCAGTTTGCCCTGCCTGTGCACATCCTCAGGCACATTTTGAATTACTCGGAGAAAACTGGTAGTGAGAAGCGAGACTCGCAGCTTCGAACAAAGCCCGACTCGTAGTTTATAGAAAAGGAGATTTATATGGCAGAACGAAATGAAGTTTACAGATGTGCCGAATGTGGAAATATAGTTGAAGTTGCCCATGGAGCAGGTGGTGTTCTGGTTTGCTGTGGCAAACCCATGAATTTGCTTCCGGAAAAGTCAGCAGATTCAGCAACAGAAAAACATGTTCCCGTTATTGAAAAAATTAGCGGTGGTTATAAAGTAACAGTGGGTAGTACCCTTCATCCAATGGCTGAAGATCACTGGATTGAGTGGATTGAACTTCTTGCAGATGGTAAATCCTATACTCAGTACTTAAACCCTGGTGATGAACCTGTAGCGGTTTTCATGGTAGATGCAGATAAAGTTTCTGCAAGAGAATATTGTAACAAACACGGTTTGTGGAAAGGAGCGTTATAATGAAGTATGTATGTGGAGTATGCGGGTATGTTTATGACCCTGCTGAAGGTGATCCTGATAATGATATTGCAGCAGGAACTACATTTGAAGCTCTTCCGGAAGATTGGGTATGCCCTTTATGCGGAATTGGCAAAGATGAATTTACCCCAGAAGATTAATTAATTTTTGGGCACTTTTCTATTTGGAAAGTGCTCAATATTTTATAAGAGAGTTATAAATGAAAGCTGTAAAAATGTCAGAGGGTATCTATAGAGTAGGTGCCAATATTAAAAATGGTGATATGTTTGAAGGTATGTGGCCTATTCCTGATGGAGTATCCTTAAATTGTTATGTTGTTTCAGGTGAAAAAAAAGCCCTTATAGATATGGTAGATGACTGGAATAATGCTCCTGGACAGATAAGAGAACAGTTAAATTCTATTTCTATGGGAATTGAAGACTTTGACTATCTTATTCTGAATCATATGGAGCCTGATCATATTGGATGGCTCCAGGAATTTGTTGTTATTAATCCAAAAGTTCAAATTGTTACAACTCCCAAAGGAGTTGATCTTGTGAAAGCATTTTGTGGTATTACTGAGAATGTTTCAGCTGTAAAAAGTGGTGATACTTTGGATCTTGGTAATGGTAAAGTACTTTCATTTACTGAGATTCCTAATGTTCACTGGCCGGAAACCATGGTAACCTACGAATCAGAATCTGGAATTCTTTTTTCTTGTGATGCCTTTGGTTCTTACGGGGAAGTCCATGAAATTGTATTTGATGATGAACTATCCCAGGAACAACATGATTTTTATGATCGTGAATCTCTTAGGTACTATGCAAATATAATTGCAACTTTTTCTTTGTTTGTTCTAAAAGCAATAGATAAGCTTGCAGGTCTTGATATAAAGATGATAGCTCCATCCCATGGTATTGTCTGGAGAGAAAACCCAGGTGTAATTGTTGAACGATATAAACAGTATGCCAATTTTATGAATGGGAAAGGTCTTCCTGAAATAACTCTTATTTGGGGAAGTATGTACGGATATACAGAAAAGGTGGTTAGTTCTGTTGTAAAAGGTATACGATCAGAATCTGTTCCAGTACATGTTCACAGGGTTCCGGAAGAGAATGCATCATGGGCACTTGCAGATGCATGGAAATCGGCAGGTATTGTTTTTGGAATGCCAACTTATGAATATAAGATGTTTCCTCCAA
Source organism: Spirochaetia bacterium (assembly GCA_027859095.1). Taxonomy (GTDB): domain Bacteria; phylum Spirochaetota; class Spirochaetia; order B11-G9; family B11-G9; genus JAJRQE01. The sequence continues at coordinate 2,892 of JAQIBN010000255.1, forward strand.
TAGCTGGAGTTGTTGATGTTTTTGAAGACAAAAGGGTTTGGAATAAAAAGGTATTCCGTTTCGGTTCTTTTGGCTGGTCTGGAGGAGCTCAAAAAGATTTTATGGAAAAAACAAAAAAACTAAAATGGGAACATTTAGAACCTTTGGAATGGCAGGGTGAAGCAGATGATGAAGCTCATAAAATAGCTTTTGAACGTGGAGCTGAACTTGCAAGAATGATAAAAAAAGCGGAGTGATAAAAAAACAAGTTTAAAATGATATATTCGGAGATTAAATGTTATTGGATTATTTAAAGGAACTATCCCCAGTTATGCAGGCTTTATATGGTACTCTTTTTACATGGGCCATGACTGCAGTGGGTGCAGCAGCAGTATTTCTCTTTAAAAATATTAGCAGAAAGGTTTTGGATGGTATGTTGGGCTTTGCTGCCGGAGTAATGATAGCAGCAAGTTTTTGGTCTCTATTAGCTCCTGCAATTGATCTGTCTGAGGAAATGGGTTTGATACCATGGATACCAGCTTTGGTTGGATTTCTTGCAGGTGGTATATTCCTGCGAATAGCAGATAGAATTATGCCCCATCTTCACTTGAACGAAACAATGAACCATGCTGAAGGTGTGAAAACTTCCCTACATAAAACAACACTCCTTGTTCTGGCAATAACTCTTCATAATATACCGGAAGGTCTTGCTGTTGGAGTCGCTTTTGGTGCTGTTGCAGCTGGTATTCCTTCTGCAACTCTTGCTGGTGCTGTAGCACTTGCCATAGGAATTGGTATTCAGAATTTTCCTGAAGGTCTGGCAGTTTCTGTTCCCCTTCGAAGGGAAGGATTTTCCAGAAGAAAAAGTTTTTTTTATGGGCAAGCATCGGGTATAGTTGAGCCCATTGCAGGTGTTCTTGGTGCTTTATTAGTTGTGACTATGCGTCCTATATTACCATATGCTTTGGCTTTTGCTGCAGGAGCTATGATATTTGTAGTTGTGGAAGAGGCCATCCCAGAAGCCAGTGCTGCCGGGAATACCCATATTGCTACTTTAGGAGCAATGCTTGGTTTTGCAGTTATGATGTCTTTGGATGTGGCATTGGGTTAGAAAAAGTCCTTGTATTTTCTAGTGTAAGTATATAAATGAACCCATAGATTTTGTTGTTTATGGGTTTTTCTTGATTGGGAAAAGTGATTATTTTATGAATATAATTCCAAATGAATTTACCGCAAAGGAACTCGATGAGGAGACTGGTAACTATTATTATGGGGCCAGGTACTTAAATCCGAGGACCAGCAGGTGGATACTGCAGAACATGATGAATCAGAAGGTTCTACTACGATGCCTAGTCCAGATGAACTGAAGGATAAAATCAAACAGGCTCAGGAAGCCGTTGATGCTGCGGATAATATTATAGCTCCAACACCCGAAATGACACCAGATCAAGTCGAAAGTGCACGTGAAATAGAAAACAGATAAATAACTAAATAAGAGAGTTAGGTGTATGATTTTATGGATTAAGTATAGGTTCCATCTGATAAAAGTACAATAAAATATCTTATTTTAAAGATAGGATACTTAAGATAGTTGTATATTCTGAGTAACTGGATAACTGAGCACAAAAGCAGTCGAATAACTTAGTTGAGCTGCCCCTTTTTCAGGGGTCAGTTCCAACGCCTATTCGGCTGGAGTTTGAAACTCACTATGCGAGAGCATTTTCAAAAACTTCCGGGTTTGATACTGCAATCTGAAGAAGTGCTCTTGCAGGTCCTGCCGGATATCTTCTTCCCTGTTCCCAATTTCGTAAAGTCGAAACACTAATCCCGATCATAAAAGCAAATTCGGTTTGTGATTTATGTAATTTTTCTCTTATTTTTTTTATGTCAATGGGATTAAAATGGAAAAGCCTCTCGGGCTTCACACTACCATTTTTTATTTTACCGGCCTGCTTAATACTCTCAACAAGATCATTAAAATCATTATCATTCATTTAAATACTCCTTCATAACATTTCTCAATACTTTTAGCTGATTTGATGTCAGATTCTCCTGCTCGTTTTTCTTATAAATCAACAGAAAATAAATAGTATCCTTTTTAACATCACAAAAATAGATAATTCGTAAACTACCTCTTTTACCTGAACCTATATTCCCCCAACGAACCTTTCTTAACCCACCGCCATTTGTAATTACTTTTCCTGATGAAGGTCTGAGAATCAACGAGTGCTGGAATAACCTATATGCTTCATCAGATAGTAGAGTTTTTACACGTTTTGTAAAAATAGGTGTTTCGATAAATGTCATAATCAACTATAAGTCAATGGCGTATACGTGTCAACCATTTTTCCCTCAATTGTTGATAATATCGGGAAATAATATTAGCTGGAACTGACCAGGCAGTTATGAAAGTAAAGTAGCAAGGTGATCAAAACACTTATTGACACAAAGTCTATCCGGCCTGGCAGCTCAGCTTGTCATTATTTTTTTCTTAGTACTGACACCCAAAAACACACCCCACATCTAAACAGAACTGACTTATAAAAAACAAAACCCTGTATTGTCGTGTAACCCCGTTACACGCATGTTCCGGTGAAAAGAGGCAGGCAGTTTTTAAAAGAAACTCCAAAAAACAAGGCTAAATTTCTCTACAAGTCCGGCCTTGTACGAAGTTTGCCGATCGATGTGCGGTTGTATGCTGTTGTTCAACCGGATACAACTAAACCTGCAGGCTATTATGTTTCGTATTATTGACGATATGCACCTAACAGGTGTATATTATCAGTACAAGTGTTAGGCAATAAATTCCGATAAACGGAAAGGAGGGATCACCAAAAGTGAGCCGGGAAGTGGATGTTCCTCTGCTTTTAAGTTAGTATGATCTGGAAGAAAAATACTCTCCTCTGGATGGTTTTTCCAAGTTTGTCAGTCCTGATTTTGAAGTGGAATTTCTATATCCGGTAAAAGGAAGAGGAGAACCTAAGGGCAAGATTATCAAGGCTTTAAAAATAGTAGCCACTCCGCTTCGGTATGTAGTTTTCATACAGGACAATTCACAGCTAATGGAATACAAAAGCTTTCAATTGAGAGTTCCCTATCCGACAGTTTTTGTTTTGATGAAATATCTGCTTGTAATAAAGGAGAAAACCCGAGGAAGCGGATAGATTAGCCAAGTATAATTATTACCTTTATACTCGCCATTATGTTAACTAGAGTAGTTAACATAGTTACTGAATGCAATGGGATAAGCTTTTTTTCTATAATTTTGTATATTCTTTCAGCATATTCATTTGCCAGAATCTTAAGAGTGTGATAAATTAACTTCTGTTACTGATTTATCGGTCGCTGACCGATAAATTGTACGTTGAATATACATTTACTTAGCCTGGTCGCAAACAAGTTTGCCTGGTCGGGACTTCGTCCCTGCTCGGCAATGCAACCGTTGCTGCTCGGCTATGCAACCTAAGCCTGGTCGCAAACAAGTTTGCTGCTCGGCTATGCAACCTAAGGAGGAAAATAATGGGACTGAACCTAATTGTCCTTGTAAAACAGGTTCCTGATACACAGAATGTAGGTGGAGATGCTATGAAGGAGGACGGTACTGTAAACAGAGCTGTTCTACCAGCAATCTTCAATCCAGAAGACCTTCATGCACTTGAAGCAGCTCTTGTTGTTAAAGATGAGAATCCTGGTTCTACTGTGTCTGTTATTACAATGGGACCCCCTTCAGCAGTTCAGGTGCTGAAAGATTCACTTTATAGAGGTGCAGATTTTGTTGCCTTAATATCCGACAGAAAATTTGCCGGTGCTGATACTCTTGCTACATCCTATGCCCTTAAATGTGCTATAGAGAAAATTGGGAAATACGACATTGTTTTTTGCGGTAGACAGGCCATCGATGGTGATACTGCCCAGGTTGGACCCCAAACGGCAGAAAAGCTTGGAATTAACCAAATTACAAATGTGTCAGGGATTGAGAGTGTGGATGCTAAAAAGAAGGTTATTCAAGCTCGAAGATCCATTGAAGGTGGTTATGAAATAATCAAAGCCCCTTTTCCTATTCTTCTTACAGTTACTGATGAAGGTTACCCCCCGAGGCCCCCCTCTGTTATTCGTGTTATGGCATACAAAAATGCTTCAGCAGAAATGACAGAACAGGGTTATGATGAGTCCTACATAGACAGTTCTGTAGACAGAATGAGTGAAACAGCTATAAATTTATGGGATATAAATGCTATAGGTGCTGATATAGAGAGCTGCGGTCTTGCAGGTTCTCCTACTAAGGTAAAGAAGATTGAGTCCATTATCCTTAAGTCTGAGGATATAAAAATGGTTGAAAATACAGAAGATTCTATTTCAGATATGGTTCATGAGCTTATCAGTGACCATACTCTGGGTTAAGAAGGAGAAGAAAAATTGAGTTCAATTAACAGTGTAATGGTCTTTATCCAGCAGGATGATGGAAAGGTTGCAGATGTAAGTGTAGAGCTTCTTTCCAAGGCCAGAGATCTTGCAGATCAGCTAAATGTCACAGTAACCGGAGCCTTGATGGGCAGTGGCATGAAGGAAGCAGCCGAAAAGCTTATTCCCTACGGTGTAGATGAAATATTTGTAATCGATGATAAGAGATTGGCAGATTATACTCCAATTCCTTATACAAAGATAATGATAGAAGTTATAAAGAAAACAAAACCTCAGATTGCTTTATACGGTGCTACTACAACAGGAAGAGATCTTGGTCCAAGAGTAGCTTCAAACCTTAAAGTTGGTCTTACAGCAGACTGCACAAGTCTTCAGATTGGTGATTACACTAGCAGGGGAGTTGATTACAGTAATATTTTATATCAAATTCGACCTGCTTTTGGTGGAAATATAGTTGCAACAATTGTAAGCCCTGAAAAAAAGCCCCAGATGGCTACTGTTCGTGAAGGTGTTATGAAAGTTGGAATACCAAATCCTGATTATAAAGGGGAAATTACTCCTTTTACAGTAGATCTGGTGGATACTGATTTTCCTTCAACTGTAATAAAGAAGGTGAAAGCGGATAAACTGGTTGACCTGAAAGGTTCGCAAATTATTGTTGCAGGTGGTGTTGGAGTTGGATCTAAGGCTAACTTTGATCTAATTCTTAAGCTTGCTCATACCCTTGGTGGTGAAGTTGGCGCATCCAGAGCTGCGGTAGATGCGGGTTTTGTTTCTAAAGAACATCAGGTAGGTCAGACTGGTACAACAGTACGGCCCAAACTTTACGTTGCTTGCGGAATTTCGGGATCAATACAACATAGAGCAGGAATGGATGAATCTGCCAGAATTATTGCTATTAACACAGATCACGAAGCACCTATCTTCCAGATTGCTCACTATGGTATTGTCGGAGATTTAAATGATGTTATTCCGAAGTTCATAAAAGCTTTCAGGGCTAAAGATTAAAGGAGGTTGTATGGAGAATTTTTTATTAGATAATGAAGATATACTTTTTCATCTTGAGAATATGGATATTGATAGAATTATTACCCAGAAGGAAGATAATTTTAGTGATGCAAAAAAATATAACTATGCACCAATTGATATAGCAGATGCAAAAGACTCATATAAAAAGGTTCTTTCTGTTATTGGTGAGCTTAGTGGTGAAAACCTTGCTCCCCTGGCCGCAGAGATTGATAAGGAAGGAGTTAAGCTGGTTAACGGTGATGTCCAGTATGCTAAGGGAACACGGACAATGCTGGATATGTTTGCAAAAGCTGATTTAATGGGATTTTCATATCCCAGAAAATACAAAGGGCTGAACTTTCCATCAATTATGCTTTCCATTGCAGCTGAGATTGTTTCCAGAGCTGACGGTTCATTTTTAAACTTTGGCCTTAATCAGGATATTGGTGAAACACTCAATAAGTTTGGTTCCGATAAACAGAAAGAGGATGTTCTTCCATTACTTGCTACAGGTGAACTTGGATGCTCAATGATCCTTACTGAACCCGATGCAGGTTCCGATTTGCAGGCAGTAAATCTTAGGGCCCATCAGGCAGCAAGCGGTCAGTGGTTTCTCAATGGTGTAAAAAGATTTATAACCAATGGTAATGGTGAAATAGGTCTTGTTCTTGCCAGAAGTGAAGATGGTCAGACTGGTGCCAGAGGGCTCTCATTTTTTCTATACAGAAGAGATGAGCACATGGTAATTCGTCGGCTTGAACATAAACTAGGTATTCACGGATCTCCTACATGCGAACTTCAGTTTAATAATGCCCCGGTGACCCTTGTTGGAGAGAGAAAAAGGGGTCTATCCAAATACACAATGTGGCTTATGAACAGTGCCAGATTAGGCATAGCAGGCCAGGCATTGGGTATTGCAGAAGCTGCCTACAGAGAGGCAGATAAATATGCAAAAGAAAGAATACAGTTTGGTAAACCTGTAAGAGAATTTCCTCCTGTTTTTGAAATGCTTACAGAAATGAAAATTTCTATAGAAGCTGCCAGAACCCTTCTTTATGAAACTGCAAGATTTGTGGATCTTAAAGAGGGACTTGAAGAGGTGGCCGAAAAATATCCTGATCGAAAGGCAGAATTAAAAACTGATCTTAAAAGATATTCCCGACTTGCAAGTTTATTTACACCTATTGTAAAGGCATTTAATACAGAGATGGCTAACAAAGTAACTTACGACACTATACAGATTCATGGTGGAACAGGTTATATGCAGGAGTTTAATGCAGAACGTCATTATCGTGATGCCAGAATTACAAATATTTATGAAGGGACAACCCAGCTGCAGATTGTAGCTGCAATTGGCGGAGTGACAAGTGGTACAGTTATTTCAATAATGGATGAATATGAGAGTGAGGATTTTTCTCATGCAGAAGATCTTCACAAAATGTTACTTAAATCCAGGCATGACTTTGAAAAGACCCTTGTTGGTGTAAAGGATATTGAAGGACCCGATTTTGTAACTTATCATTCCAGGCGCCTTGTAGAGATGGCAACTGATATTATAATTGCATATCTTATGCTCAGGGATGCAGCTCATTCAAAACGAAAAATGATAGTTGCAGAGATTTTTATTGAAAAAATGCTGCCCCGTGTAAAAATGAATATGATGTTTATACTTGAAGGAAAGGCTAGTCTTCTGGCAGATTATAAGGCCGTTATTGGTTAAAAGGATGTTGGGGAAATTCATGAATTACCCTTACTTTTTTTATTGTGGTTTGTTATGGCCCGTAGGACGAAATATAATTCGTTTCTGCGGTTTTTTTTGTAGGGGCGAATATGGAATTCTCCCCTACAATCCATAACGGGTTGGTATAGGCATTGATTTTATGTTTTAATTTGCTTCAACTGCGATTTTAATATCATTTAGATCTTCTTTAAGTGCTTTTTTTGTTGCGCTCAAAAAAAGTATTCCCATAATTGACATAAGTTTTGCCTTAAATGTGACAAACTCCCCATTGAAGCTCATTGTTAAATCAGTCGCATCTCCATCCTTTTCCAATATTTCAATTTTTTCTATTCCTTTTATAGTATTTACAGATCCTTCAATATCTGTAATTACTTTCCATACATTTTCTTTTGTATCACTAATAGAAATTTTTACCTGGATTTTCATATATTCTGATCTCCTTAAGTTGATGAGTTAATTGATCTTTTAACTATTTAAAGGTGGATAAAGTTAATGTTCCTGTCAATTAAATATTTTTAAAGCCCAAAGTTCCTGCTGATGCAAGATCTTGAAATAAATCTGAAACCAATAAAATCTACCAAACCTGAAAATGGAAAAGGGACGGTTCACAGTAGAAAGCTTTGCCTGTGATCTTATATCTGGAAAGATATCCTTAAAGATATCCTTTATATATAGAGACTTAAGTTTTAAATTAACTTAGGAGGAACAAGATATGACTGGTTATTATATTGCTTTAAGTATGCTGACCCTGATCTTCTTTACCATTGCAGCTGTGGAAGTTGTCCTTGTGCAAAAAAAGCTGCAGAGACTAAGGTGGTTTACAAAGCCTCTGCTGGTTCCATTTATCATCATTCTGTACCTTCTTCAGGGGGTTGTCTCTTCCACCGTCCCTTACTGTTGAATTGTTTGCAGGTATGCTGCTCTGGGCTTAAGTGTTCCTTCGATGTCTACCCCCTGGTCTGCCTAGAATCTCTGCCCACAGTATACCTTGCTTCAGTTGGCTCAGAAGTTCTATGTTTTTTATTACACTATTTTGCTTACTGTTATTTGTACTTGTATCTGAAGAGGGGAGTATTCTGTCCTGAACTCCTGATCTAATCAGAGGATATGTCATAGGTTTTGTAGTTTCTGCTGCAGGTGTTTTAGAAACTGTTCTTTGCTTCTCCATTTTTTTTTTATTATTCCTTATAATTCTGAATATAAAAACGGCAATAAGAAGCAGCAGAATAATAAATGCACTGCCGTAAACTGCAATTATATCCGGTATTCCAACACTATTCATTTTTAGTCTCACCACTTATATTTTTCCGCATTGTTGTATCTGCCTGTATATTCCGAAGGTTGTAATAGTCCATAACACCCAGATTTCCCGACCTAAAGGCTTCGGCAATAGCTTTCGGAATTTCAACTTCTGCCAGAACCACTTTTGCACGGTTTTCCCGTTCTTTCGCTATATTTTCCGCCTCAAGGGCAATTGCAGCTGCCCTTCGTTGTTCTGCCACTGCCTGATCGGTCTGAAGTTTTGCTCCAATATTTTCACCGACATCCACATCTGCAATATCAATTGATAAAATTTCGAAGGCTGTTCCCGCATCCAAACCCTTACCCAATACAGTCTTTGATATCTGGTCAGGATTCTCCAAAACTTCTTTGTAGGTGTTTGAGGAACCGATAGTTGTTACTATACCTTCGCCTACACGGGCGATAATTGTTTCCTCTGTTGCTCCCCCCACAAGGTGTTCTATATTGGCTCTGACTGTAACCCGTGTTTTAGCTTTTACCTGTATGCCGTCCTTTGCTACAGCATTGATTGTCATTTTTCCCTTGGTAGGGTCAGGACAGTCGATAACCCGTGGATAGACACTGGTTTTTACAGCTTCCAGAACATCCCTTCCTGCAAGGTCTATGGCAGTTGCTTTCTGGAAAGTCAGGGGGATATCAGCCTTATTTGCTGCAATGAGGGCTCTGCTTACCTTAATAACATCCCCCCCGGCAAGATAATGGGTTGCATAGGCGAGCAGCCAACTTGTTGGCGACCAGCCTTAGGTTGCATAGGCGAGCAGCCAACTTGTTGGCGACCAGCCTTAGGTTGCTCGTTTTTTTACGAATACCCGATTCCCTTCTACTTTAAATACCTGTATACTACTGCCTGAAGTCAGGTATTCACCATTTGTCAGAGCATTAAATTTCTGCCCCTCTATCTCTACTATTCCAGTAGGCCGCATGTCTTTTAAAACTATTCCGGAACTTCCTTTCAGGTTTCTGTATTTTCCCTGTGCAAAGGATGTAAAACCTGAATCAGGGCTTAGATTTGTATTCAGTATTAGTTTTTTACCTATTATTGTTTTTGGGAATATTTTGAAGTATGACATGATTAAAAGGGGTGTAAGAATACCGTAATTGAGATATGCCATTACTACACTTCCAATAATAGAACCTCCCCCTATTATCCCTATTATTCCAGCTGCTGGTACAAAAAATTCAACTATTATGGCAATAAGACCTATGAAAAATAATCCTGTAAGAAATAGTATATTCATCCTTTTTTAACCCTGATAATATTTCCGAAATTCCCTGTTACAATTATTTTACTGTCCTTTTCTATATATTCGCCCTCAGTTTCAACAGGAAGAACTTCATTTCCCATAGCAGCCTTCCCTGATGGCCGGAGATGGGTAACCGTTAAACCAATTGTTCCTGGCTTCACTTTTTGAGTACCTTCCCATGGCTCACCATGTTGTTCATTATTAGAGCCTGTGATTAAACTGGCTGTCTGGTCATGCGGAGATGTCAGGATTAGTCTTTTAAAAGGTGCAAGATGGGGGAAAATAACAAGAAGAATTGTCATTATAATAACTGAAGCCGCTGTAGTTCCGAAGATAAGAAGTACGTTTCTTAACAGAATGTCAGTTTCCCATTCAAATTCAGGAATAAAAAATCCCTGTCTGGACAGAATCAGGGCACTCATCATAAGAAAAATACCGAAGATCCCAGTTATACCAAATCCGGGGATTAGGAATATTTCTGCAATAAGAAGAACAACTCCTGCAATAAACAAAAGAAGCTCAAAGGAATTGAAGGTCCCCATCAGGGCGCCTCCGGCAAACACAATTGTAAAACAGATAATAGCAACTGTTCCGGGAACAGCAAATCCCGGTGTTGATACCTCTATGTAAAGCCCTACAAGGCCAATCATAATAAGGATGCTAGTTATAACAGACCCTGTAATCCAGGCAGCCATTCTGTCCCATGTCGTTGGTTTAATTTGTGTTACTTCTCCATCTCTCCTGCTCTTAAAGTAAGAAGTTTACCTTCGGCAGATACGATCATACCTGATTCAAATTCAGAGTCAGCTTCTTTTGTTCTCTTTTTTATAGTTTCTACTTCACTTTCCAAAGCAAGGGAAACCATCCCGTCGATATATATTTCTCTAACTATCAGATCCTTATCTACCATTCCCAGGGCAGCAGGGATAGAATAGCCGTTTTTTTCGGCCAGGGCTGCCATCTGGCCTCTCATGGCACTCACAACCTTCTCTTCGGCCATTACCATCCCTCCCTGAGTCTGATAAACTGGGGCTGCGGCACCTATGGATGTTCCTTCTGTCATATAAATCGACCCACAGGAGAGTGCTATCAAAGCTCCTGCCGACCAGCTTACCCCAAGGTTCCCGGGTTCTGCAGAGATAAAGGCAACTGTTTCTGATTCCTGTATGGATCCGATTAGTGTTGATATTTTGAGGGCTGTATCGACCCTCCCTCCAAATGTGTTTATGTCGAAAATTAATATGGAATCGTCAGATTCTTCTAGCACCCTTCGTATAAATGCAAGCTGAAAAGGTTCTATGTCCCCGGTTATAGGAATTATACTGGCACTGCTGCAGAATATGACCTGGGTGGTGAGTATCATGGCCAGAAGCAGAAAAATATGTTTCATTTACCGCTCCTGATATATAAGTTCTAGCTATAAGGGCAAGATGTCAAATTTAAATTTTTATGTTTGGTTCTGATTAAATAGGAAATGGATAATCCGCTGGCTTACACTCATAGGGTTTAGTTCAAATTGTCTCTTCTAATGGTGGGGGGGGAACCCCCCCTGGCTCCAAACCCGCTTATCAGCATAGCTTTTTCCGGCTCCGTCCCTCCGCCGGGCTATACTGGCGGTTTTCCACCACCCCCTCATGAATTAGGAACACATAATGTACCAACATTTGAATGCCCCAGCAACTCCTGAACAGTTCGGATATCAACACCCGCCTCCAAAAGATGAGTTGCAAAACAATGCCTAAACGTATGACACCCTACATTTTTTGAAATCCCGGAAAGTCTGACAGCATTTTTTACAGCTTTTTGTAAACCACTCTCATGAATATGATGTCTGCGCCTTACTTTAGAATGTGGATCAGTTGAGACATTCTTTGCTGGAAATACAACAGGCAAACGCTTTGTTTTTTTTGCTCTAATAGCATCTATCGAGCTAAGTTCTTTTTTGAGAACATTTTTATAAAGAAAAACAATACCATTCAGTGCCTGGTCGCAACTTCGTTGCTGCTCGGCTATGCAACCTGACCTGATTTTGAGTGGAAACAGACACATGCTGATCAACAGCTATATAACTTAAAAACTTCTGAACATCCAAAGAGCCCATTTCATCAGGATGTCTTTTATTATGAAAATAAATATATCTCCGTACCCATTGGATATAAGATTGTTCTGTTTGTAATGAATAATGTTTTATTCTAATAGCATTTTTCATCTGATCTAATAGTTTTGGTTCTACTACTACTATATACTGGTAAAAATCCATTTTTGCTTCAATACTCCGGTATTTGTTCCGTATAACTGCCAATATCCCAGGAAAATTTCAGCATTCTTAACTGCTATACTGCAAATAATCAGTATTACAGCATAAATTTAGGTAATATCTATCTAAAATTCTGTATTTTAATTATTAGCATTGTTTTTAAGCAGCAATTATTTTAATGTTAAAGAAATAATTCTTGTATATTATAGAAATAAAGTGGATATTCAACAAAAAGTCAGTATATAACCCCTACTATTCCGCTCATTTTCAGTATACTTAATAGTTATCACTTCTCTGGGTACAATATAGCTTTCTATTGCTAACAGTTACAGATAAACCGGAAGAAACTGTTTTATATTTAGGAAAGAACTCCCAAGGGTTGAATTTAACTCTGGGGGGGTAGTATTCAGTTGCTGGCTTTTTAAGTATGAAGGATACTGGTCTGACAACTGTTTTAACCTCCGGTGGAAGCATATATATAAGAAATAAATCCCAATGCACAGGAATATGAGGTGGAAGAATGTCGTATAGGATCATATGGTTAATATCCCTCGACTATGCAAGTAGGAATTCCCCATTAGTCCTATTTTAGTATGCAACAAACAGTAAGAGATCAAAAGATAGAATGGTATATATGAACGAAGTTGTTCTTGATGAGATAAAAAACTATTTAGTAAGAACTGAACAAGGAAGTAGAGGACTTATATTTACTACAAGAACAGGAAAACCTATATCTATAAACTCAATGGATAGAATGATTAAGACATATGGAAAGAAAACATTACCAGATAAACATATATATTTTCATTTATTAAGACACACTTTTTCTACAAGACTACTACAGACTACAAATAACCTTGAAGTATTAAGACATTCCAGTATTCAAACTACACAATTCTATCTACATTTGAATGATAACGATGTTAAAGAGGCTATGTCACAACCCTTATACAAACCTTATATTAAAACAATCCCCGGATTATCCGGGGATACTTTTATTTAACTAATAAAAATTATTGTGTCCGTATTTCATATAAGGATTTCATTTCTTCATAACTTTTTCCATAATATTTAGAAAGAAAATCTTTGACAATTAGAGTATCTATATCACTAAATGTCATAGGTTCATTATGATATTGGATTACTATACTTTCACTTGTTTGTATTTTATTAACATCTTCGTCATAGACTTGTAATCTAATTCCTTCAAATACTTGTCCTCCACTGATTACTTTATGATATGGATTTTCATCAATAAGGGTAATTAAACCTTCATCCACTTTAATTTTCACTTCACCTGACATGAAAATCCAATCGTTACCAAAATAATCAACACCTAACGAAAGGTAATGTTTTATACCATCTAATTCTTTTTGAAGAACCATATATCTAAATATCGTGCTTTCTTCTTTTCCACCTAATATTGTTTTCTTGTTATTTACTTCACTTAATCTAATTGAGTAAGTTGAGTTTTCTATATCATTCCCAAAATCCATACTTGTTTGATAAGTAATTTCTGTATTTTCTATTTTTTCTGTATAATACTTCTTCCCAGTTATCATAGACATACAACCTGTAAAACTTAATAATACTATCAATACAACTAATAATAAACTTTTATTTTTCATATTATATCCCCTTTTCTTTTTTATTTATTTTTTTATTGGAGTTGTTTTTTTTCCCTACTTTACCTTCTTTTACAAGTTTAGACATTCTAAATGATTGTTCGTGACTTCTCTTTATCACTGATGTCTTTATCCATCAATGAGGTTAAGTCTTTATCACTTAATAGAGATACTCTACCTAATAATTTATATTTCACCTTATACTTTCTTACTAATCTTTTGATAGAACCTTGCAATTGTAGGAAAAGTTATATTTCTTGTCAATCGAATTTTCAGAGAAAAGGCCAAAATGTAGAATTTTTTGTTATATACTATCTTAATTGTCGAAATACCTTCCACAGCATAGACCTTTCCCTAAAGTGCACACAGGAGATAATTAAACTGCAATATTTGAATAATCCACACCGGGGGGAGGCCGTCCTATCTTTCTCAGCCTGGTCGGAAGCAAGCTTCCTGTTCGGTTGAAATATGCAACCTAAATGGGAACAGTAGAGCCAGTCTTTGGACATTTAAAGGGAACCCTTCATCTGGATAGGTTTACTTTAAGAAGTAAACCGAAGGTAAATACTCGGTGGCTTCTGTGCTGCATAGTTCATAATATCGGGAAGATACAGAGATATGGAATAGAGAGGCAGGATGCCTGCATCTATCTTATTAAATAAATTTAATAGTTGTTTTGGAAAAAATACTGGAGTAGCATTGGAAAGGAGTTAATAAACTGAAAAATGGGTTTTTTCTACAGCCTCGTTAAATATACAAAATGTATTTTTTATGATATACTTCTAGTTAATTTAAAAATTAAACATTTAAAGAGGAACATATGACTATTACAATATCCGCAGCTAATTTCCCATTACAGTATAATAATGAAAACTTGGTATATACAAAGAGAACAACAGAAATTTTCTCTAAAATACTGTACGTAGAAATAAAAGAAGAAGAGTAACTATTCAGCACAATCAGGAGACCTGATCGAGCCATTTAAATCTACCGTTATAAAATCAGGGTATTTCCCAAGAAAGAGCAACGTCAAAGCTTCATTAGCGGTAACTCCTTGTTTC
>JAQIBN010000005.1 GCA_027859095.1 Spirochaetia bacterium
ATATAATCTGTTACCAAATTATCGAAACCACCATCAATTTCAGTATAAAAGGCTGTCATTTTTCCAAGATAATCGCTAAAACGAACAGCAAGTAAATTATTTTCTTTGACATAAGCACCATGATCATGTCCATAACTATCAAAAATCTCATTTAGATAATCAAATAGTAGTTTTAAAATACGTTCAAAATATTTATTATTACCAGTAAGAATTGGACTTAAGTAAATATTTTTATAATTAAAATCTCTAAGAATAATTAATGCTTCATAAACCTCATCAGAGAAACCAATTTCACCTGTTTTTATAGAAATTTTTATAATATCATCAACGAGAGTATTTATTATTTGGCTATTTGTTGTCCCAACAATCTTACTTCCAGAAGCGGGGATATCATCTTCTCTAATAATTCGGAGCTGAATAGCATCTTCAATATCTCTACCCAAATAGGATATCTTATCAGCCATTCGAACAACTGTCCCCTCCCAGGTGGAAGGATAATGAGTTCTTGCTTTTAGTGCTTCCAGATTCTTAACTTTAAAGTCAGGAATAAGTGACTGTTCGAACTTCTCTCCACAATGACCTACTATTCCATCCCGAACTGCATAGGTCAGATTTAACCCTTTTCCATACTGGACCAGATAATCAACCACCCGCAAAGAATATAGTTCATGGATAAACCCTCCGGAATCTTTACGAATACCATCAATTATTTTCTCTCCCGCATGACCAAAGGGGGTATGTCCCAGATCGTGTCCAAGACCAATAGCCCATGCAAGGTCGGAATCAAGACCAAGGCCCTTACAAATTGCAGACGCCACGGAAGCTACATGCAGAACATGTTCAATTCTTGTACAAATATGATCATTTTTTGGAGAAAAGAAAACCTGTGTTTTGTGTTTTAGTCGCCTGAATGGATAAGAATGTATTATTGCAGTGGTATCCCGGAAATACCCGCCACGAAAATCATCCTCCCGAGGGTTTTCTCTTTTTAGGAGTTCATCAGTGTTTAATTTGTTAATAAAAAGACTATTATTCATTCCTTGATATCCCTTTATTATAATAATGAGTCAAAACATCATTCATTAATTTATGGTCTCTCATACCATAGGTTTCTCTTATGCTATGCATAGCCCACATAGGATTACCGACATCTACAGTTCTTATTCCAAGATTTGCAGCTGAAATTGCCCCGATAGTACTTCCACTGGGCATATCAGAACGACCTATAAATTTTTGAAATGGAATAGATAAATCCTCACAGAGCCCCTGAAAAACCAGAGCTGTTTCGGAACTGGTAGCATATTTAAAGGCAGCATTCAGTTTTATTACAGGTCCTTTATTTAATTTAGGAGAGTAGTCAGGATCGTGTTTGTCACTGAAATTAGGATGAACTGCATGGGCACCATCAGCAGAAATAAGAAAAGAAGCAGCTTTAGCTCTGAAATAATCTTCTCTGGTATTTTCTTTATTGGAATAAACTATACGTTCCAATATCTCAGATAAAAAGGAACTGTTTGCCCCCTGATAGGTAAGACTTCCGACCTCTTCATTATCATAAAATACAGCAACCTGGGTAGCAGCAGAGACCATAGAAGATGTAATTGCAGATAAGATACTATGACACATTGCAAGATTGTCTATTCTGGGTGAAACAAAGTACTCATCCCCAAGAAAAGAACCTGCACCGGGATCATAAAGAAAAAGATCCATTTCACCAAGATCCCCTGACTCTATATCCAATTGACGGGACACTAATGTTCTAAGGGGGTCTTCCTTCGATTTACTAATACCAAGAACTGCCTGAAGATGATCCTGTTTATTATATTCAAAAGCTTTATTAACTTCTCTATTTATGTGAATGGCAAGATTTGGAACAATTGCTACAGGTTTTTTATGATTAAACAGTATCCGGGACCAGATACCATCTTTTCGAACAGTAACAACTCCCGCGATAGATAGTTCTCTATCCAGCCAGGAAGATAATATTGGCGCTCCATATACTTCTGTACTAAGCCGTGCAGATCCCTCCTTCCAATTTCCACCTTCTGATTTTAATTTTAATGAGGGGCTGTCTGTGTGAGCTCCAGTAATCATAAAACCCGAATCGGAGAGTTTATCCAAACCAAGTCTAAAGGCAATAACTGAAGACATATTTCTTATAATATAATAGGATTTTCCTGGCTTTAATGTCCAGGCTTCTCTTTCGTCAAGTAATTTAAAACCTTTTACTTTGAGCTGATTGACTATGGTTTCTGCTGCCTGATAGGAACTTGGTGATCTTTGTATAAATTGTTGTAAATTTTCCATATTTTAATTATCTAACATTATTTTCTACTAAAAAGGAGGATTATTTTTTATATTTGTTTGATATCTATTGCTAAAACTTCTATAATACTACACATGAGACAGGAAAAAATACTAATAGTTGAAGACGAAAGAATTATAGCTCTTGATCTTCAAAGACGACTCATCCGATTTGGGTTTCCAAATCCGGTTATTACGACTAATGGATTAGATGCCCTTAAAGCAATTGATACAGATAAACCGGATATTATTTTAATGGATATAATGCTGTCAAGCGATTTCGACGGCATAGAGACTGCAACCATTATAAAGGAAAAATATAATATACCTCTTATATTTCTAACAGCATACTCAGATGAAAAGACTGTTGAAAGAGCAAAAAAAGCAGAACCATATGGTTATATCCTTAAGCCATTTAAAGAAAAAGAACTATATACAACTATTGATATAGCCCTCTATAAATTTGAATCCAATGAAAAATTAAAAAAACAGGAAAGATGGTCTTCTGCCATTTTACATAGCATTGAAGATGGAATAATTGCCACGAATCAAAATGGTATTATAGAATTTATGAATCCTGTAGCAGAAAAAATTACAAATTATCTTCAGGAAGATGTTAAAAACATCTCACTGGATGAAATTTTCAAATTAACTGACAATAAAACTCAAACAATATTTAAAATCCCTGTATTTTCAAAAACAAATACAGAATCTTTTATATTTAAAGATAGTTTTATGAGTAATAAAAAGTGTGACAGTATTCATATTGAAGGTTCTATTGCAGCAATTATAGATAAAAAAGGTATTATTGAAGGGCAGGTATTGGCATTCAGAGATATCACAGAAAAGCATAAACTATCTCAAACAATTTCGTACCAGTCAAAGCATGATACATTGACCGGACTTTTTAATAGAGAATGGTTTTCTAAAATTCTTGAAGAATTCATTGATGAATCTATAGAAGAAAATACAAGCCATGCATTTCTATATATGGATTTAGATCAGTTCAGAGTTGTTAATGATGTGTGCGGTCATACAGCTGGCGACGAAATGCTACTGACTACAACTAGTATAATTAATAAGGTAATTAGAAGTAGTGATACTTGTGCCAGACTGGGCGGAGATGAATTCGGGATACTACTTGAAGGTGCACATCTTCAACAGGCACTTTTTATAGCAAAAAGGCTTCAATCCCGGTTAGTGGAAAGTAAAGTAATAAGAGACAAACAGGTTTTTAATATAAACACCAGTATTGGTATTGTCATGTTAACTGAAAACTCAAAAGATCTGCAGTCAGTTTTAGCCGCTGCTGATGATGCCTGCTTTATTGCAAAAGATGAAGGTGGAAAAAAAATCACAGTTTATAATGATGATGAAAATCTTTTTGTAAAACGCCGGGGCGAAATGCAATGGATATCAAAATTAACAAAAGCCCTTGAAGAGCAGCAATTTGAACTGTTTTATCAGCCAATTGAACCTCTTGAAGTTGATTTAACTCAATTAAAAAAATGTGAACTTCTTATTCGAATGAAAGATGGAAATAATGGACATATACCACCTAACGAATTTCTTCCCTCAGCTGAAAGATACAAATTAATGCCGGCAATAGACAGGTGGGTTATTAATAATGCTTTTTTGAGCCACAAACTTTTAAGTGATAAAGTAGGTAAAGAAAATAATAATTATATGTTCAGTGTCAATTTATCACCAGACTTCCTCGCAGAAGAAGATTCTTTAGATTATATAATCTTTAAATTTGAAGAATATGAAATTGATCCTGGAAAAATTTGTTTTGAAATTACAGAAACGGCAGCCATTGGGAATATGCAGGCTGCTACAGATTTTATTCATAAACTAAAAGATATTGGGTGTCTATTTTCTCTGGATGATTTTGGAAGCGGTTTTTCATCATTTAATTATCTCAAAAATTTGCCAGTAGATTTCCTTAAAATAGATGGAATTTTTGTTAAAGATATGGATGAAGATTCAGTTAACAGAGCAATGGTAAAAGCTATAAACAGCCTGGGACAGGTAATTGGACTAAAAACAATTGCTGAATTTGTTCGAAATGCAGATATAATCAAAGAATTAAGAGAAATTGGTGTTGATTATATTCAAGGTTACGAAATTGGAAAGCCTAAACCAATATCTAATTTAATTAATTCCTTCATTAAAGAGCAATAGGACAGTTAGAGACGTAGCATGCTACGTCTCTACAGGAAATCGACTTGATTGTACTAATGGGTATAAAACATTCCGGGAAAACCAGTCTTGGGAAATTATTAGCGAACACTTTAGATGTCCCTTTTATGGATTTGGATGCTCTATTGGAAGAAAAATATTCAAAAGATAGAAGATTAAATTTTCGTGATTTGTATCTAAAACTGGGAGAATCAGGGTTCAGGAACCTTGAGACAGCAGCTATTCAAAATACGATTATGAGTAATAGAGGAATACTTGCCCTGGGAGGAGGTACAATCGATAATCAGGAAGCTATGAGAATTGTTAAAGAAGCTTCCCTCCTTGTTTTTCTTGATGTTGATGAAAAAATACTCTATGAACGTATTAAGAAAAACGGCTTCCCTCCTTTTTTAGAAAAATCACCGGAAAAACTTTTTCATGAACTATTTAGCAGAAGAAGATTTTTATACAGTGAGATTGCTGATATTAAACTGGAAATTACGAATGAAACCCCCGAAGGATTACTTAATATACTAATAAATAGAATTGAGGATAGTAAATGAGCGGTAGCAGTTTTGGAAAAATATTTAAAGTATCAACATTTGGAGAGTCCCACGGCAAGGGTGTTGGCGTTATTATTGATGGAGTTACACCTGGAATTGAAGTAGATGAAACTGATATACAGCATCAGCTTGATAGAAGAAAACCAGGACAATCCAGTATAACAACTCAGAGAAAAGAATCTGATAAAATTCATATACTTTCAGGAGTATTTGAAGGACGCACTACTGGAACAGCAATGGGTTTAGTCTTATATAATGAAGATCAGATTAGTTCAGACTATAACTCTATTAAAGACCTGTTTCGGCCTGGTCATGCTGATTTTACTTATTTGGAAAAATATGGAATACGGGATCACAGAGGTAGCGGCAGAGCTTCAGGTAGAGAAACATCGGCAAGGGTAGCTGCAGGCGCTGTGGCTATGAAGATTCTAAAATCAAAAGGTATAAGTATTACAGCCTATACAATAAAAGCAGCTGGAATAAGCTGTAGTAAAAGAGATTTTACAGTAATTGAAAAAAATAATATGAGAGCCTGTGACAGAAATGCCGCAAAAGAAATGGAGCAAAGAATTATCTCTCTCTCAGATGAGGGAGACAGTGTCGGAGGAGTAGTAGAATGTACAGTAACAGGAGTAAAACCAGGTTTAGGTGAACCAGTATTTGATAAAATAGATGCTGAGCTAGCAAAAGCAATGGTTTCCCTTGGTGCAGTAAAAGCTATAGAATTCGGCTCTGGTTTTGCCTGTGCAGATATGAAGGGAAGCGAACATAATGATTCTATGGATGAAAGCGGATTTAAAACTAATAATGCCGGCGGGATTATTGGAGGAATAACTACTGGAAAAGATATTATCTTTAGAATTGCTGTAAAACCTACTTCGTCTATAAGCAAAGAGCAGAAAACTATAAGTATTGCAGGGAAAGAACAGCCAATTAAGACAGAAGGCCGGCATGATCCCTGTATATGTCCCAGAATAGTTCCTGTTGTCGAAGCTATGACTGCCCTTGTTTTAATTGATATGGTGAAAAGACAGGCAGCTCTACTGGCATAATAATCATGTGACGCAATAATTTTCGTAATGACAGGTCGCGACCTGTCACTACGAATCAGAAAATAAAGGGCCCATCTTCCCAATCCACCTGGGATTTTTTGCTGACATATCCTCTGAATAAAGGGGCGGTTTAAGACCAGGGGAACTCCTGTCCAATAACTTAAGCAGATAATTACTTATCCATCTGGAAATTAGAAGAACAACCATCTTATGCCTCAGTCTACCCTGAACATCCCTGTTTAATATGGAAGGGATGGTAGTGGTGGTAATAATCTCATCCAAAACACGGTCATTTAAATTGGCCCTACACTCCCTGCTGGAATAGAAATGAGTCACAAAAAAACAATTTTATTGGGGTTAGCAGATCGGAGCACATGACTTGTCTCTACTATCGTTCCTCCTGTTCGAACCATATCATCCAGGACAACTACATCCTTTCCGGCAATGTCTGAAAGTCCAATATCCGAGTCATCTGATACAGTAATAAGGACTCTTCGCTCACCTACTCTTTTTTTATCCATAATTATGACTGGAACATTTTTATACCCAATACAATGCTGAACTTTTCGTGCAAAATCCAAAGCACCCTTATCCGGAGCACAGAGGACTATATTACGATCATTTACAACGTCTGTATCTTTAAGATAACTGGAATAAAGATCGTAGGGTCGAAGATTATGAAACTTTCCTGAAAATCTATCCATAAATATATTCTGAACGGAAGTGGAATGATTATGAATTGTTACAACCTCATCAACCCCTGAAGTTTTTAACAAATCTGCATATAACCTGGAAGAAAAGGGCTGTCCATCAAACTTCTCAAAATCTCTCTTTGATCTCTTTGTTCCAGTAAGACCATGTTCCTTTCTGGGGCCACGATCCTGAGCACTATAGTACAAATCAGGTTCTACAAGAATTACTCTTTGCGCTCCATTATCCTTTGCCGCTCTTGCTATTAAGAAATTGCGCATACCCAGAGTATTTCTGGAATGAATTCCTTGATTTGTACTTACAAGAATAACTGTTTTCCCTTTTAAATTATCACCAACAGTCTCACTGTTCCTTGCGGTTGTTATAAATCTGGGACAAAATTCTGTATTCAAAAAACTTTTTAGAGAAATAAGATCCTGATAATCATCATGCTGCTCCAAAAAATGAGCAATATCTTCTGCCACAGGATTATCTGCAACTGATCCAACTACTACAATATTTTCCATAAGTCTATCTTACTACCCAATAGAGAATATTCAAAGGAAAATATTTTTCTATTTTTCAGATAGTTGAAAGGTACAATCAAGGTGACTTTTTATGAGCATTGAATTTTATTAGTATTTCATATAGTATTTGTCCCTATGAAAACAGGTAATCCGGAAAATCCACTTATTATACAAAGCGACAGCACTCTACTCGTAGATGTTCATAATAATAATTTTGCAGCAGCCAGGAATGATATTGCTCCATTCTCAGAATTGGAAAAATCTCCAGAACATATTCATACGTACAAAATTTCTCCACTGTCATTATGGAATGCGGCTTCGGCTGGACTTGACGCGAATCATATAGTAAAAATACTTGAAAAATGGAGCAGATTTGATATTCCTGATAATATTATATTCACTATTAAAGATATCATTTCCAGATTTGGTAAGCTGATTCTAAAAGAAACTGAAGATAAAAATAAGCTAAAATTAATAATTAGCGATAAAATGATTATGGCAGAACTATCTGCCATTGAAAAACTAAAAAAATATATGTTTCCAATTGAAGAGGGATTTTCAGTAAAACTGGTTGACAGGGGATCTGTCAAGTTGGAACTCATAAAACTGGGATATCCTGTAAAGGATGAGGCTCCTCTTATAGATGGAGACCCCCTGGATATAAAAATGAGAGATACAACCCGAAGCGGTTTCGGATTAATGATAAGAGATTATCAGATTGAATCTGCAGAAACCTTTTGCGGGGATGGGAATGCAGGCACTGGATTTGGGGTAATTGTACTTCCATGTGGAGCAGGAAAAACAGTAGTTGGTATGAAGGTTATGGATATATTAAAAACAAATACCCTGATACTTACAACAAATGTAGCTGCAGTGCATCAATGGATTGAAGAGTTGAAGGATAAAACACATATTGATGAAGAAGATATTGGAGAATATACAGGTGACAGAAAAGTAATTAAACCAGTTACAGTTGCAACTTATCAGATTTTAACCTGGAGACCGGACAGTGAGAGTGATTTCCCTCATTTTTCAATTTTCAGGAAAAAAAACTGGGGATTAATTATATATGATGAAGTGCACCTACTTCCAGCACCGGTTTTTAGAGTAACTGCAGAAATTCAATCTATGAGAAGATTAGGTTTAACTGCAACTCTGGTAAGAGAAGATGGCAGACAGGAAGATGTATTTTCACTAGTGGGACCAAAAAGGTATGATGTACCCTGGAAAGAGCTTGAGTCAAAAGGCTGGATTGCCGAGGCAAATTGCTATGAAATACGATTGGATCTGCCTGAAGATCTAAAAATTGATTATGCTGTAGCTGAAAAAAGGAAAAAATTTCGTATTGCCAGTGAAAATTATTTAAAAATTGGAATAGTAAAACAACTAATAAAAAACCACAGAGAAGATTCCATACTGGTTATTGGTCAGTATATTGAGCAGTTGAAAAACCTTGCAAAGGCATTGTCTGCACCTCTTATTACTGGAAAAACTCCAAACCCAGAAAGAGAACGTATTTACAATGCATTTAGAAAAGGGGAAGAAAGGGTAATTGTCGTTTCTAAAGTTGCAAACTTTGCTATAGATCTGCCGGATGCATCAGTAGCTATTCAGGTCTCCGGAACATTTGGTTCCCGGCAGGAAGAAGCACAGCGTCTGGGCCGGGTACTTCGTCCAAAAAAAAGAAACTCCTACTTCTATTCTCTTGTTTCAAGACATACAACAGAAGAAGAATTTGCATTAAACAGGCAAAAGTTCCTTACAGAACAGGGTTATAAATATCATATAGAGATGTGGGACTAGGAAGGGAAAAGGGATACCGGAGAATGGAGACTGAAGCCCGGGGGAAGATAAAATAATAGAAAAAACAAAATCATCTTCTTCCCGTCTCCCTTTTTCCCGTCTCCTTTCTCCACTCTTCTCTATTTCTCTGACAGCTTCCAAACACCATCCCAGTCTTTATTAGGTGGTTTATTCATAAAATCTTTGCATCGCTGCACATATTTTTTTGAAGGGCCATCATTTGGAATAATCCTAAGAACCTTTTCAAAGGTTTTTTGTGCCTTTACCCATTCTCTTTCCTCGAATATATCCAGAGCTGAGTGAAAGATTTCCAGACTCTCTAAAGTTTTGGAATCAGTCATACTTTTTTCTTCCACTAGCTGAAATAAACGTACAGGTGTATTTATACCAACAACCCGAACCCTGTCGAGCTGCCGTGCTGTTATACCAGCTCCTCCGGAATTGTATGTTTCTTCACTTACCAGAATTCCTGTACCATACTGCTTATTAACACCTTCCAGACGGGCTGCAAGATTTACAGCATTACCCATAATGGTATAATCCATTTTTTTTGGAGTACCCATATTTCCAACAACCATATCCCCTGTATGGATACCAATTCTGGTGAATAATGGAACAGTACTCATCTTCTCTTTCATGAAATATTCATTTAGTTCAATTTCGGCTCTTTTCATCCTTATAGCAGCTAAACATGCATTTTCAGGATGTTCATCGTATTCAACTGGGGCGCCAAAAAAAGAGATAATTGCATCCCCCTCATATTTATCAATTGTTCCACGAAGACCCAGAATAATATTACTCATTTTTGTTAGATATTCATTAAGAAGCTTAACTAAATCAGTAGGATCAAGGGTTTCTGAGATAGTGGAAAAACCCTGGACATCTGTAAATATGGCAGTTAACCTTTTCTTCTCTCCTCCAAGATTAAGTTTGTCAGGGTTAGAAACCAGCTCACTGATGACATCCGGAGACAGATAGTGGGAAAATGCATTTCTAATAAAACTTTTTTCTTTTTCCAGTATAAAGAAATTAACAATAAAAATTAGAATGCTCGTAAAAAATACAGATAGTACAGGTGCCAGTAGATTCAAGTAGATACCTGTCAAAAGGAAGAATCCTCCACCTGCGGCAAGAACCAAAAGAGTAAAGATAGAACCTGCTCCTACTGCATATATTGGTTTAAACCTTCTGACTATTATCATTACTATTAAAGACAGAAACAAAGCCAGAATAGAAGAATACCACCAGGGTCGATCATCCAAAAACTCTCCTGACAGAATGGTATTTAAAGTGGAAGCATGGATACCAACATTCATATACTCTTCTTCAAAGGGATTAACACCAATATCAGTGGTGGATGTTCCAGTTTGACCAATAATACAAAATGATCCTTTTAATTCAGAAGATATTTTTTCTCTTGATTCTACTAAACTCGAAAAGACATCTTCTATAGCAGTAAAAACACCAGGGACCTCGGCTTTTATCTGAATATAATCATTCCTGACATCTTCTGAAACCTCGGCTGATTGAATAACAGCATCTAAATCAGCTAACAGAGCATCAATGGCAGTACTGTTTAGAAAGTTTCCAACTTCACTGAAAAAATATTCCCGAACTTCTATATACTCTTCTATGGCCTGCAAGTCTCCCTGGCTAAGAACTTCATTCTTAATATCTTCTGTATACTGATAAACGTCTATTAAATCATTTTCACTCTGATAGTAGGAGAGATACCCTGCATTATTTATACTGCGAAGATTTTCCATAAGTCTATTTTCAAGTTCTTTATTTAAAACCAGCTCGTAGTAACTTAAATGCCTGAAACTTTCGATGTAGTTTTTCTTTGGCCAGTTTATCAGCATTCTGCCATCCACAGTCAAAGGAATATTGATATCTGCTGCCTCTTTCCCAGGAAAAACAGCAGCCTTTAGAGTAATCATATTTTTATATATATCTACCATAGGATTTCCAAGGAGATCCAGCAATGGAGAAAAAACAAGCTGAGGAAAGTAATAATTTTCAAACTCTTCGACAAGATAAACCCGGCGCATTACGCCATCATCGTCAACAGTAACATTAGGAAACCCGGCTCCTGCAGCATGCTTCAAAATAGGAATAATTACAGGACGGATATCACTGGCAGAAACTACAGAACCATCCATATCCTTAATATTATCAAGAGCAATATTTTCGAATGCATATTGTTTATGTTCTTCTGTAAGGGTGCCCTCTTCATAGGGAAGCATATTTACTGTAAAAAAAGAGTTTCCAAAAAACCTTGCTGTTAGACCAAGATAATTGTCATTATCCTGTGCAATGTCGGCTACTTTTCCAAGGAGAATCTCTTTTGATTCTTCATTGAGCATTTGTAAATCTGAAATGTAAGACCCTGCATCTTCAATACTGATAAACCCTGCTTCAATAGCTGTAAATAAATCCGACGTATTCTGTTCAATACTAAGAAACTCATTTGCAAATAAATTTGGAATATCTTCTTTTAAAACTTTGGCATTTACTCCAAGGGGGCTTTGTTCAGTATACTCAATATCAAATAAGGCATACTCAGCTCCCATTTCCTTCATTAGAATTAAGCCATCGGCCATTATATCCCTGCTCCAGGGCCAGACCCCCACCTGTGCTATTGAGGGATCATCTATATCGATAAGTACAATGGAGTCATCCTCTGTAACTGAAGGTTTTATATGCAGGAGAATATCAAAAATCAGTTTTTCCCCGGCTTCAAAAAAACTGAACAAACTGAAAATTGAAAATATTAAAGCCACTGCTATGGGTATGATATACAGGTTCCATGATTTTTTTTTCATTCAATCCTCCGTAATTTTTACTAAAAAAATCGATTATAAAATATTTTTATTTTTAACTATACCATAAGAAATATTATTTACCATACCATTAAAAAATAAAGAACTGGTAAATATTCTGTCATAATTTTTAAATGTAATGGAGCTATTGAGTTTATTGTAATTGTTCCGGAGCTTTTGTGAATATTTTTTTGTAAATAATCAATTTAATAGATAATATTTTATTGAATATCAAAAAGATATGATGTATATTAAATATTATTAATAATAAATGAGGTAAAAAAGGATGAACATAAAAAGACTTCTTTTATTCAGTCTTGTACTTGTGTGCCTACCGCTTATTTTGAGTGCTCAGTCCAATACTGTTATTGATGAACTTCTGGAAAAAACAGAAGCTGATTGGGGTAAAACAAGCTACATGGTACTAAGTGCAGCAGAACTAATAAGCGAAAATGAAACAATACCCGAAGTACTTGCAATGCTGAGTGAACAGCAATGGAACCTTCCTTCAAAGCTATCAGAAGATCCAATCACTCTGGGAGAATACTCCTACATGCTAATGGAGGCATTCAATATTCCCGGGGGTATAATGTACAGGATTCTTCCTGGACCACGCTATGCAGCAAGGGAGCTTAGCTATCTTAAATTTATAGATAAGGATAAAAGCCCCTATAGGACACTTTCCGGAGAGGAAGTACTGCGCATAATGGGTCGTGTGATGGAATGGAAGGAGGCAGGGCTTTGAAAAAAACAACGCTAATTTTTGTACTCGCTATAATAACAACCCTCTCTTTCGGTATGGACTTTGGAGGAAATCTGGAAGATTCTACAATTCTATACAATTCGGACAGTTCAAGTTTTTATCATGCTGATACTCTATCACTCTGGCTGAAAACTGATTTGTGGAAAGATACAAATTTATATATAAGCGGAAACTATACTTTTACAACAGATGATCCATTGTTCTTAGATCTTGATTATCTTAGAATTGAGAACAAGAGTTCATCATCTATCAATTACAGCTTTGGACGATTTTACATATCAGATTATTCAGGCTATATTTTTAGCCATAAAATTGATGGTGGGTCAATTACTTATAATATGCCTACATACATAATCAATGTAAAAGCAGGTTACACTGGCCTCCTTTTTAACCAAAGCTCTAACATAGAAATGACTATAGCAGATCAGACAGGATCCGGTGATTTTTTCCAAAGTTTTGTAGCTCCCCGCTTTGCAGGCGGATTACAGGTATTTTTTCCGGAGCTTTTTAAGGATCAGGATTTAAAAGCTGAGGTATGGGCACAGATGGATTTGCGAAACGAATCTGACTTAACATCCGGAGGAAAACTTAATACTCAGTACTTTGGAATAAATTTAAGCGGCCCCTTAATTCCCTCATTATACTACAACAGCTTTGCCTACCTGGAATCAGGACAATCTTATTCGGGCTTAGGAAGTGACTATACCATACTTTCATTTCTTGGTTCTGCCGGACTTAGATACTATATAGAAGATTTGCTGTACTCCAGAATTGCATTTAAATTTCTATATTCCTCTGGTGACAGCGACTATCTTTCATCCTTTACCGAAGGTAATACAGATGGGGATTCTACAAATTTCATACCCATCTCTGGAAAATCTCTTGCACTGATATTTTCACCTAACCTTGGAAATATATTTTTTACAAGCTTAAGTTATTCACTCAAACCATTTTCAGATATGGAAAATCCAATGCTTAAGAATGTCCAGTTTGAGTTAACTAATGTTAATTTTTTTAGATCTACAACAGGGCAAATATCAGAAAGCGGAATAGACCCATTATCAGAAGCACTGTACCTTGGGACGGAGATAGACGGAACATTAAATTTCAGACCTTATTCTGATTTGGGAGTTTCCCTTTCCGGAGGAGCATTTATTCCAAATAATGGAACAGACGGTTCTTTTTTAGACACCGAAACCGTAAAATTTTTGGGCCGCTTAGGCCTTTCGTTTAGTTTTTAAAAAGGAGCATTTAATGAAGAAGTATATTTTTGTACTGACACTATTTTTAATAGGGTCTTTTATTTTTGCGGATATTACTGCAATTGTAAAGGAGTCATCAGGCAAGGTGGAAATCAAGTCCCCTGGAGAAAACTGGAAAACAGCTACAGCAGGGATGAAAATAGCAACTGGAGACTTAATATCCACAGGCTTTAAGGCCCAGGCTGTTCTTGAACTTGGAGCTTCCCAGGTCATAGTAAAACAATTGACTAGAATGGAACTTACAGAGCTTGTTGAGAAAGAGGGCACAGTAAGTACAGGCCTTAATCTGAGGGTTGGAAAGATAAGAGCAGAGGTAAAAACTACTGCTGGTCTAAGACAGAATTTCAGGCTCACAAGCCCGGTTTCCACAGCTGCCGTAAGGGGGACATCCTTTGAGTACGACGGAGTTAATTTAACAGTATATGAAGGATCTGTTGCATTTACAAATATCCTGGGACAGGGACGACTGATACCTGCAGGAACTGCCAGTGAACTTTCAGAATCGGGAGTACCCCAAAGCAGTGAAGAGCTTATGGCCCTTCTGGCAACAATAAACCCATCCACAATGACAATTCCTGGTGACATAGATATATCAGACATACTAAGCCTGATGAACGGATTAAGCAATGTAAGCATTATTTTAAACTGGGATGGCTCGGGTGATATAGCGATAATCGAAGAGATACCACAATAAGGAGGATTAAAAAGGTGAATTCAAAAAAAACAATAAGATATACTGCTTTGGCAGTTGCATTTATAACAGCCGCAGTAATTTTTTCCAGCTGTTTTATGGGCGAATTAAGCAGCAACATGATTACTCCTGAAATTCGTGCAATAGGTCTTCCGGATGCATCAATAGTAGATTCAGTTACCCTGAAAGTTACAGGCGCTGGAATGGATCCAGTTGAAGTAAGCTACTCATCTGTTCCAAGCGTAATAAATCTGTCAATACCCGAAGGTAATGATAGAACATTTGAACTGACAGTTGGAACAGGTCCTGCATACACAGGAACTATTGCCACATACTCGGGGACAGCTACTGCAGATATAAATGCAGACGGTGCTGTTGTTACGCTTGATATGGGTATTGGGAGTACGAAGATAATTGCACCGGATCCCGCCAATCATAGGATTGTACAGATTGATGATATGAGTGG
>JAQIBN010000050.1 GCA_027859095.1 Spirochaetia bacterium
CGGCTTGACAGGCCGACGCGATAACCATCTTCGCTACGCCCCCTTAACAACGTTTAGCAAAAATGCCCGATTTTGAGACTTTTGTCAAGTAAAATTTGAAAATAAATTGTAGTAATTTAAAGTTTCTTAAGAACAATTTCACAGAGGTCTTTTATTTGTTTAAGTTCAAAATTCCATGTCTTGCAAATATAATTAATTGTTACAGAGGAATAAAATGAAACATGAGTAGGATCCTCTTTATACCACCATTTTTTGAAAGTATCCCAGTTATTGTCATGAAGCATTGTCCGTATAATTAGGTAATTCCCTGTTCTTAGACCATTACTAAGGCTTTCAAGATCCTTTGCTGGAGAAAGCATATGTTCAAACACTTCAATTGCTGTAATTGCATTATAATTTTTGCTCATCCATTCGTTATTATCAAAAAAAGGATCGAATGTTGAAACCCTAAAACCTTTTTCTTTAAGGATTTCTGCCCAGGTCTTTTCCGGACCACAACCAAAATCCAATATCCTGTTTCCGGGATTTAAAAAAGGAGTAATTGAATTTGTAATTATATTATTAAGGTAGGTAAGATAGCCTTTATTGTCAGCACTATTCTCATGAAGCTCATACCTTTTCTTTTCATCTTCCATGGATAAATATAATTTTCCATCAAGCTGAATTAATTCACATTTACTACAAATGTGATATTTCCTTCCCTGATCATCAATTTTATTATCTGTAATAGGAAAATTACATAAACTGCATATCAAGTACCTTTTCCCCTTTGCTATTAGAAAGCTTTAATAAAGCTCATTATAAGCCCTATAACACCTCCGAAGACCCCACCCCAAACTACAAGCCATCCGAGATGTTTTTTTATCATATCCTGGATTATATTTTTAACCATTAAAGGTGTTAATTCATCAAGACGTTTATTTACAATCCCTTCAACCTGGGATTCTACTTTTTCAGTTAAGTTACCTGTTTCAAGTGAATTTGCAATAGCCTTTTTAAAAGCCGGGGATTCTGTTTCATTTTTAACAAATTCTTTTATTTTAAGTATAAATGGTTCTCTAAAGCTGTCCAGGGCACTTGCTCCTCCAAACATTCCAAGCATACTTCCAAACTGTGATTCCATAATAACAATTGTAAGGCTGTCAAATATATTATTATAGTCTACACTGTCGATTGCTTTATTAAGCTTAATATCTGGAATCATTGCTTCTGAAGATTCAGAAAAGAATTTTTCCAAATTTTCTTTTGTAAAAAACTCTGTCATTATTAAGTGTCTAATACCTTCTTTAAACTCCTTGAAGTGAAGAGGTACTACCCCTGATCCATAAAGGAGGGGAACTTTTTCAAAGAGCATGTGAATGGCAAGCCAGTTTGTTATGGCTCCTGAAAGCGCAAAGAATCCAATGCTTAGTATCTGTCCGCTAAACCATGGT
The DNA here is from genome assembly GCA_027859095.1 of Spirochaetia bacterium. GTDB lineage: Bacteria > Spirochaetota > Spirochaetia > B11-G9 > B11-G9 > JAJRQE01. The sequence goes on from JAQIBN010000050.1 coordinate 1,434, forward strand.
GAGAAATATCCACCAATTATAATTATAAGGGCAACTAAATTTGTCCCAAGGCTTTTATTCATAATAGACTCCGATCAGCTTTAAAATTATGTACCCGCATAATATATACAAAAAAAAAGCATGGGTCATTAAAAACCTCTGTTTTTTTAGAAATTACTGGTTTATTTGAAATGATATCGTAATCCAATTCCACCGCTAAAATCAAAATTAGATGCTGGTAGTATTGCCAATCCTGGTGTCAGTTCTGCAAAAAGTTCAAATGCTGGCATAAAATACCATTGGATACCAACAGGAACTCTAAAAGTGAGTCCAATCGTATCGCCAATAGAAGCTTTTGCACCTGCTCCTAAATACCAGAGAATATTTCTATCTATTTTTTCATTAAGAAACCAATAATCAACAGTACCGGAAATCCAGTTGCCATTCAGTGACCAACCCAGACTTACTACCGGGAAGTTATTCATTTTAAATGTTACACCAGTGGGCTGACTGTATCCTGCAATACCTCCTATACCCATATCTGCAAAAGCAGATAATGGAATCATCATTACTACGAGAAATAAAGCGATTACTACAATTTTCTTTGTCATTTTTTCCCTCTTCAATTTTATTTTAATAATAATAATCATTTATTAGTAAATTTGTAAAGATCTAAATATTTATTGCTCCAGTTTCTCCAAATCTGCAAGATCTTGTGTTCTGCCAGATGCTTTTTTATTGGCAATTAAGTCTTCTTTACCAATGAAGGTGACCGTAACCTCTCCATACCGACCCCTTTCTGTTTTAGATTCTATATTCTCAAAAAGGACACCATCTATTTCATTTAAAAGATCGATTCTTACAGGTTCAATTCCAAATTTAATAATATTACCTTTTTCTATAAAAATATGATCAGGGAGTGCTTTCTTATCAAACCCAAATGTGTATAAAGCCAATTTTAATTTTTTAATATTATTGGGGGTGTGCTGAAAAAAAATATCGATATCTTTTGTAAAACGGGGATATCCATGGAATGCTACTGCATATCCCCCTACAATCATATATGCGACATTATTTTCTTCTAATAACTTCAATAACTCTTCGAAATCCGATTGGGTATTCATATATAAACTTCCCTGACTGCAATCTAAGTTCTTCAACGATATTGAGAGCTTCTTCAGGATCTTCAATATATTCCGAACTTTTATTTTCATAATGGAGTTTTTCTACTACTATAGATATATTCATTATAGCTCTCTTTTAAAATAAAAAATATTCTAATCTTAGAAAGAGGATATAGCTTCCAGCCCGGACTTTTCTACAATTTCAAGACCATGGTCTATATCTTCCACTTTAAAAATTATTACAACACTGCCTTCATTATTTATTAGTGAAGAGTACAGGTATTCAATATTTACACCATCTCTGTTAAAAATATCCATAACTTTTTTAAGACCACCAGGCTGATCATCAAGAATTATACCAATTACATCTGTAATTTTTGCTGTGAACTCAGCTGCTTTAAGAACTTTCATTCCCTCTTCAGGCTTATCTACAATTATTCTAAGTATTCCAAAATCCGCTGTATCTGCTATTGAAATTGCTCTTAAATTAATACCTGCATTGGCAATAGTTTTTGTAACTTCTGCAAGTCTTCCTGTAGTGTTTTCTAAAAATACTGAAATTTGTTTTACCTTCATTTTTCACCTGCCTTTAGATCTCTTTTATCGATAACTCTTTTAGCCTTACCCATACTTCTCTCAATGGATTTAGGTTCAACCAGTTTAATATTAAGTGATATCCCCAGCTGCTGTTTCATCTCATTATGTATTCTTTTTCTTATAATCTCCAGATCCTTTGTTTCATCAGAGAAAAAACTTTCTTCCACCTCTACCTGAAGTTCCACATTATCCAGCTGGGTTGATTCTCTGTCTATTATAATTTGATAGTGGGGTTCTGTATTTTCTATTTTCATTAGAATATTTTCTATCTGGGAAGGAAATACATTCACTCCTTTTATAATAAGCATATCATCATTTCTTCCAAGAAGCCTATGCATTTTTATAGTTGTTCTTCCACAGGAACAATTATCCCTGAACAACCATGTTATATCCCTTGTTCTATATCTTATTAAAGGTGTTCCTTCTCTGGAGAGGGTTGTAAAAACCAGTTCTCCTTTCTCGCCTTCCGGTAGAACTTCACCTGTCTTTGCATCTATAATTTCAGGGTAAAAGAAATCTTCGTTAATGTGAAGCCCGTTCTGTTCCTGGCATTCGCAGGACACCCCTGGTCCAATAATTTCAGTTAGTCCATAGATATCGTATGCTTTAAGATTAAGTTTTTTTTCTATCTCTATACGCATATTATCAGACCAGGGTTCTGCTCCGAAAATACCAGCTTTTAAGTCAAAATTACGGAAATCCAAACCACTTTCACTGGCAACTTCTGCCATAAATAAAGAATATGATGGGGTGCAGGTTAATACTGTAGACTTAAAATCCTGCATGTACTGAAGTTGTTTTTGTGTATTTCCTGACGAAATAGGTATAACTGTTGCGCCCAGTGGGCCGGCTCCATGATGAACTCCCAGCCCACCGGTAAATAAACCGTACCCATATGCATTTTGTATTGTATCAGTTTTATCTGCTCCAGCCATTGCAAGACATCTTGCCATTACTTCGGACCATAGAGTTCTGTCATTCTCTGTGTATCCAGCTACAACAGGTGTTCCTGTGGTCCCTGATGAAGTATGTATTTCTACAATATCATCCAGAGGTGATGAGAGCAGTCCATATGGAAATGTTTCCCTCATTTCCCCTTTTGTTGTGAATGGGAGTTTGCTAATATCTGCAAGAGTTTTTATATCCTCAGGACTTACACCCATTTCATCAAACTTTTCTTTGTAAAAGGGAACTTTTTCATATACCCTTTTAACAAGATCTTTTAAACGTTCCAGCTGCAATTCCTGCATCTGAGTAACATCCATACTTTCAATTTTTGTATTAAAAATCATTTACTTCTTCTCCTTTCGTCCACTACTCGTATTGCTTTCCCTTCCTGTACAGGCAGTACTCCTGGTTCATGTAATTCCACTGTTGGATTTATAGTTATTGATGCCCTAAGGTTATCTATAATTCTTCTTTTTAGAGCATTCATATCTCTGGCATCATCAGAGAAAATTGAGGGACCAACTTCTGTCTGAACTATAAGTCTATCCAGTAAACCATCCTTTCTAACAAGTATTCTATAGTTTGTACCAATTTCCGGCATTTTCATAATTACTTCTTCTATTTGGGATGGAAAAACATTGACACCATTTATTATAAGCATATCATCAGTTCTTCCCTTAATTCTGCTTATTCTTCTGGAAATTCGACCACAAGAGCATGGTTCCGGAATAATTGAAGTTAAATCCCTAGTTCTGTATCTTAGTATTGGTGTAGCATTTCTAATTAGAATAGAAAGAATAAGTTCTCCTGTTTCTCCCTCAGGCAACTCTTCTAATGTATCTTCATCGACAACTTCCATGTAGTATGAATCTTCCCACAGATGCATTCCTGATTTTTTCTCACATTCAAATGCAACGCTTGGTCCATTCATCTCTGACAGCCCATAAGAATTGTATGCATCAATACCAAATAAAGTTTCAATTTTTTGTCGTATCTCTTCTGAATGGGGTTCTGCACCTACAAGGGCTTTTTTTAACTTAAAATCAGAGAGGGTATATCCATAATCTTCAAGTTTTGAATATAGATATAACATATAACTTGGAGTTGCATGGACAACAGTACTTTCAAAATCTTTCATAAGCTGGAGCTGCCGTTTTGTATTTCCACTGGAGGCAGGAATTACAAGCATACCAAGTTTTTCTGCTCCGTAATGGAGGCCTATGCCCCCTGTAAATAAGCCGTATGTCATCATATTCTGGAAGACATCCCTTTTGTGACAGCCTACAGACACCAGGGATCTTGTTGTTAAATTTGTCCAGTTATCGAGATCACCCTGGGTTTGATAAATAACTGTAGGTGTTCCGGTAGTTCCACTTGAAGCATGCATTCTTACTACATCTTCTTTTTTTGAAGCCATTAACCCGTAAGGATACGCTTCTCTTAAATCTTCCTTTGTAGTAAATGGTATTTTTTTAATATCCTGAAGGCATTTTAGATCCTTTGCACTCTTTATACCCACTTCATTTAGCCTTTTGTTGTAAAATGGAGTTTTCAAAGCATTGGCTACAGTTGTTTTATAACGCAAAAGCTGCAAGGCTTCCAATGCTTCGGAGTCCATTGTTTCAATTTCTTTGTCATGATACAAATTATTCATCTCTTTATTCCTGTTTTAATCCCAATTTTTCAGCCGTCCGTTTAAATCCAGCCATAGATCCTTCAATAACAGAATCATCAACACAGTATGCAATTCTAAAGTAGCCAGGTAGACTGAAACCCCTTCCTGGGACAACCAGAATCCTTTCTTCCTTTAATAGGTCCACTAATTTCATATCAAAACCGCCTGGAGCTTCTACAAAAAAATAGAAAGTACCATCAGGAATTTTAAACTTAAAACCAAATTCTGCAAGTTTTTTTGCAAGAATATCACGTTTATTTTTATATAAATTTATATCTACACTTACACCCTGCAGTTCTGCAATAGTTCGCTGCATTAAAGCTGGTGCATTTACATAACCCAGAATCCTGTTGCATAAAATAATACCATTAATAAGATTCTCATAATCTTCTGCTACCGGATTTACTGCCAGCCAGCCTATTCTTTCTCCGGGTACAGATAGATCTTTGGAATAAGAGGTACACACTACAGAGTTTTTATAGGTATCCATAACAGAAGGGACGGTTATGTTATTGTAAACAATTTTTCGGTATGGTTCATCACTTATTAAATATATTGTCCGTCCGGTTTCTTTGCTTTTTTTATTTAGCATGGCAGCCAGGCTGTCTAAGGTCTCTTTTGGATAAATTCTTCCAGAAGGGTTGTTAGGTGAGTTAATAATAACTGCAGCTGTTTTTTCTGTTATTGCTGTCTCTATTGCTTCAATGTCCAGATTGAAATCATCCTTACCATTTACAAGGTTCAGTTCTCCTCCATGATTATCACAATAAAACTTGTATTCCATAAAACATGGTATTGAAGCAATAATTTTATCTCCGGGGTTAATTATTGTTTTTAAAATTGTATTTAATGCACCGCCTGCGCCACTTGTCATAACAATATTATTTGCAGTAACAGCAGTTTCCTGTTCTGAAGAAATATATTCTGCAACCTTCTCTCTTACATCAAGGTATCCTGCATTTGGCATATATCTATGCATATGATGGTCTGCAGCTTTTTCTAAAAGAATTTTTGTAAAAATTTCCGGTGGATCCATTGCAGGATTTCCAAGAGAGAAATCATAAACATTTTCTGATCCAAACTCCTGTTTTAATTTTGCTCCTGTTTCAAACATCTTACGTATAAAAGATGATGAATCCATCATATTACGAATTTTTTCTGATACCATGCTTATTCCTTTTTAGTATTTATGTTATTTAGATCCTCTCTATTAAATCATAAAATGAACCTCTGGAACAGAATATTCTGCATAAATATCACCATCAGACTCTAAATTTTACTTTGAAATTCCAGTTTTAATGATTACTTTAAAACTAATATAAATAATTTTAGGGGTAATATTATGGCTAAAAAGAAAAAAATCATCATATTCTTATTACTTTGTATTTCTTTACAGAGTGTATTTGGTTCCGGAAAATCTGATATTAAGGAAAGTGGTACTATGGATAATAATGGGGCGATCTCTATATCCGGAACAATGGAAAATGGATTAAGAATACTACCTGTAGATATAGATCAGCAGGATATAATTTTTACTGTTTACAGAGGTGATTATATTATTTTTAAAACAATTGATAATAAATCTCATAAACTGGTTATTCCTTCCCTTGGAATCGATAATTATATTCCAGTGCCTGCAAGTGAAAAACCTTATATAAAAATGAAAGAATCAGGAGTTATTGAATTCTCTATTGATAATACAGTGGGAAGGATAAATGTTATAGATTATAAAGGATCCAGATATTGGGAAGTATCAAGTAAGGAAGGTGCCGATCTTATTCAAAATATATCTCCTTTTATTCTGGATGTAAGGACTGAAGGGGAATATCTGCAAGGTCATCTGGAAAATTCATTTTTATTACCAGTACAGGTTCTGGAACAGGAAATAGGTTTAATTGAAAAATATAAGGATCAGGATATTCTTATTTATTGTCGTTCGGGAAACAGGAGCACGGTTGCATCTAAAATTCTGCTAGATGCAGGATTTACAAATGTGTATAATCTTAGATATGGAATAAGCGGATGGACTGCCGAGGGTTATCCGGTTGTGGTTGAATAAACACCGTAGGGTGGGCACACACTCAGGGTTTACTTTAAAGTAAACCCTTGTGTTTTGCCCACCCTACGGAAAAAATGCCGCGGCAGAAAACCAAAAGTGCTGTATACCTACTAAAAGTTCAAGTTTTTTTCCTTTCATAGGTCCGGAAACAGAATATCCAGTATAATCCCATACACTGTTAGTTTGTCTGTCTTTTATTAGATTTTTATCAAAATAAAAATCAAGTTCTATGTTAAGCTCTGCATCACTTTTACATGAAAAAAACAGTAGCAGTAATGGAAGGATAAGTAGTTTTTTCATTTTGCCTCCATATATTAGTAATATACTAATATATAGGGATGCGGACAATTTAATAATTCATTAAGAGAAACAACTATTAGCCATGTATGTCCACTGATAGTTGATTGTTAATTTAATTTCTCTCTATTAGCATTACGCATATAGCTTTTAGAGGATAAAAATGACTGAAATCCAGAGAATCCTGCTTTCAAATATTAAAAAATATAGATCTATACTAAATTACACTCAATTTGATCTGGCTGGTCTTTGTGAGGTTTCTACAAGCTATATAAGTGAAATTGAAACAGGAAAAAAATTCCCATCAGCAAAAACACTAGAAAGTATAGTAAAAGCTCTGCAAGTAAAGCCATATAGACTTTTTCTTGATGAAAATGATAGGGATGATTTCGACAAAGAGGGTCTCCTTGATGATCTTAAGGAGAAACTAACACATCAGGTTGCCAGCGAAATAGACCAATATTATGGGAGTAAAAAGCAGAAATAATATTGACTTACACTGCTATAGTGTATGGCATACGTAGGGCGGGCTGTTGTGATTGCATGACATCCGTAGGGTGGGCTACAATCCTTTATGCAACTCTGCCGCTATTCTGTCGAATTGCCCTTGTAAGAAGATGATCAGTTATACTTTTATATATCAGATCATGCCCAGCGGCACCCGGATGCATGCCGTCTACTCCAATTAAATCTTCCAGATTATCATCCATAAGAAATCTGCTTCTAATATCAATTAAATCTATACCATAAGTTCTGGTAACTGTTTCAAAAATATTATTATAAGATTCATGATGATAATAAATTCTGCTTATATTTCCCAGCCATTTTAAAATGTTGTCTCCGGATAGCTTTGATGAGAGAAAATTAAAAAATTTCTCTGCATGAAGGGGAGGGAAGTTTAGGGATATGGTAGAAACATTATTTTTTAGGAAATAATCATATATTGAACATAAGTTATCTTCAAATTTGTTTTTTTCAATAGCAGGAAGATGTTTTCCTTCTGGTTGTTCTGAAATTTCCTTCCAGTTATAGTTACAGTCATTTGCCCCTATACTTATAAAGACTATATCCGGTTCTGATTCCTGTAATTTCCCAATACTTCCAAGAAGTTTTTCTGATGTAAGCCCGAATTTTCCATTATTTTTTGTACTGGAAAACACGGTATCTTTAAATTTATTGTAATAGGAACTTTCAAGAACCTTGTATCTTCCATTTTCCAAAGAGACGCCTTTTACGATTGAGTCACCTAAAAACAGGGCTGAAGTATGCTGATTATTTACAAGTTTATTCATTTAATGGCCTCTACTTTCTTTATAATTGTCTTTGTTATCTTAATTTTTTCATTTAGTTCGAGTTTCATTGTACTAATTACTTTCGCTTTATCTTTTCCATCTCTTACGGAACTTAGAAATTCTGAAATACTGCCAAGTTTATACCCTATCTGCTGTAAATCTCTTATCAAAAGCAGATCCTCCATAATACTCAGTTCATAAAAGCGTTTGTTTTTATATATGCGTGGTTTAGGGATTAAATTTTCTTTTTCATAAAATTTAATAGTTCTTTCAGATATATCTGTGCTTTCAGAAAGGTCTTTTAATTGAATTAAGTTTTTATCCTCAAATAGATTATCGTCTTTTGGTATTCCTACCTCAGCTAATACCTTAAAGCAGGCTTCATCACTGTAACCCAGACGTTTAAGTTTTTGCCAGGATTGAAATATATCCAGATCTTTATTGGAAAAATAAAGGGACTCGGTAATAAGACCAAAAGTTTTAAAGCTGCTTAACTGTTCTTTGCTAAGTTTAAACTTTTTTATTATATCAATTATATCCAGGGGATTTAATTTTCTAAAATCATGTACCTTATCCAGATCTTCTTCTGTGTAAAATTTTTTTTCTTCCAGAATCTTCCGGTCAATAAAAAATTGAAATTTTTCGTTGTCAAGCTTTGTTCTTTTTTGAAAATCCTGTATTGAAAGTACCTTGTCACTCATATATACTACCTCATTGCTGGTAATATATATTATTGACAGTAATATGTCAATAAGAACTTTTGTAAATAAGTGTCATTCTTAGTCCCGTAGGGACATCCGCCAACAAGCAGGTAATTTATTACCGGGTTAGACTGTCTATCTCTCTATCTGGCTATTTTCCGGGGTGTATCCTTAACCAGTCTTTCTCTTTCCCAAGAAATTCAATAATTCGTTTTGAAAAAGATTTTTCTGTCTCAGAGCCATTTCTATCAAAAGGTACAATAGAACTGTAAGCTTCTCTCTCTTTGGTAATAAGTTTTATGACAGACTTTTGTTCTCCAGTCAAATTAAGAAGTAATTCTCTGGTATTGAACTTTTCAGTATTTGCAAATTGCAAAGTGGATAATATTTTTGAAAAAATTTCTATTTGCGATGTGTAGATTATATAAGCAGGTTTGAAATCATACCTAAGTAGAATATTACCAGCCACAGGAACCTGTTCCTTTTCTACAGCTATATTTATAAGATCATTATAGGCTTCTCTCATTTTTGAAACCTGTCCAGCTAAAGTTATAGCAAAATTCTTTTTCAGAGCAATTTTTTTCTCTGCAGAAACTTTAGACATAAGTTCATTCATTTTCTGTGATTCGTTCTTATACATCTTTATATGCATAATAATTTTTTTAAAAAGGTTGTTCTGAAGTATTAAAGGATTAGCTTTTGGTTCTTTCTGTACATAGTCTATAATTTCCTTAATACCAGGCTGCTCAGTTTCTTGCTGGGTAAACTCCATAGAACCTTCACCCTTTTTTTCCACTATTTTAATAACACCTGTGGCTATAAGTCTTTGAATAAGAGTTACTGCAAGTAACCCTTTGGCTCTATTAATCTGTTCACCGAAAGAATTCATTGCTTTGGAATTATACTGAAGGGAGTTAAGGGGTTCCAGTATAAGGTTTAATGTAGTTATTTTGTATTCAAACAAACCATCTTCTACTGAAAATTTAAGGTAATGTATTATATTTTCAAACTCTGGCCTTTTAAAGGAGAAAAGTTTCATTAGTTTATCAGGATTATTAATATTTTCTTTAATATCAAAGTAATCTCTTTTTATTTGTTTCGTTAATTCTTCAAATTCTCTCATAACTCTAATTTAACGCCTTAATAGATATTTATCTATATATTTTTTAATAATTTACATTTGTTATTAGAATTATCAATTATTCTGCAGGTAATTTTTCGGGCATATCCCCGGTGTAGGGCGAATATGGAATTCGCCCCTACGACGGGGTCGGGCTTTTCGGGGGGTTCCGTCGGTATTTGTATACGGATGCCCACAAGGGGCGTCCCTACACAAATACCGACCGCTGCGCGCCCCTACAATCCCTTATGCGCTGTCTGTCGTTTTGTATTTGATGAATTAATTGAAAATCTTAAAGAGATTTATCATGATCTTAATTCTGGTGAAATACCACATGTTTATCATGTGGGAGAACTTGAATTTGCATGAAGAGGATAGAGTTAATAAAAAAGTTATTGCAGGGACCCCCCTGCGTGGGCGTTCTGAAGTAAAATTACATTTTTCCCCATATTATATTGTAGAACCCTAAAAAAGGTTATATTATTAAAGAATGATCTGGGAGAACCGCATGGAAGCAATGGTTGAAGTTTTAGAACACGAACTGGAAGAAGCTTTTGAAGTAAAAAATAAAAAATCTCTCCACCGCTATGTACTGCTTTTAACAGAAAACATTGTAAAAAAAGACAACTACGAAAAAGAACAGCTTAAAATCAGCTCGAAAATACAAAATTTAACAGAAATTGTAAAGCAGGGCTTCCAACGAATGGATGAGCGATTTGAAGCAGTGGATAAACGATTTGAAGCAGTAGATAAACGATTTGAAGCAGTAGATAAACGTTTTGAAGAGATGCTCCATTATATGGATAAACGATTCGATGCAGTAGATAAAAGGTTTGAAGAATCCAGACAGGATATGAATGATCGTTTTAAAGAATCCAGACAAAATATGGAAAAAAGGTTTGAAGAATCCAGACGAAATATGGATAAACGTTTTGCACAATTGCAGTGGACAATGGGTCTTGGGTTTACTATTCTTGCTGCATTAATGGGAATATTCAACTTTTATTAGATCGATACAGAATATCATATAAGAGGTTTTTTATTGTTCAAATTAACAGATGATTACAAAATTGATGAACGAATAGACAAGCTGAAGGAAGAAGAATCTTTATTTAAAAAAGAATTAGAAGTATTCATCCTTCGATTTGTTGAATTGTATAATCATTATATCTACCTGACTAAAAAGGAAAATGATAATAAATTTATTTTGCACCTTGAAAATTATGAGATGCAAGTTGATCGTGATTCAAATTTTACCTATGTATTAATAATTTATAATAATGGGAAAAAAATACTTGAAATTACGAGTTAATGGAGTACTGATTTTTATAAACCTAACATACTTGTATTTAACAGCGAATCAGTATTTGAGTTGCAGGAATTTCATAATATGTTTGTTGATTTAATCCAGCAAAAGTTAAATAAGAAAGAGGAAGAAAATATTAGTTTTGATTTGACAAATCTAGCCTTAAAAGAATTACTGTAATTCTTACAATAATTGCTTTTTAACATAAAAGGAAACTAATGACTAAAGGATAAAATATGACTAATAAAATGAATTTTACAGTTTTTTGTCTGGAGAGTTATAAAACGGCTCACAAACTTACAGGAAAACAGGTAATTGATTATTTAAAATCATTCTATGATGTTCTTCATCCTACTGAACAGGAGTATATTGTAGCCGATATTGATAAATACATTAGTTCAAGACAGCAGTAGAGCCGGGGCAGGCACATAGGTCGGTTGTATTTGAAGTAAAATTACATTTTTCCCCATACATATATTGTAGAACCTTAAAAAAGGTTATATTATTAAAGAATGATCTGGGAGAACAGCATGGAAGCAATGGTTGAAGTTTTAGAACACGAACTGGAAGAAGCTTTTGAAGTAAAAAATAAAAAATCTCTCCACCGCTATGTTATACTCCTGACCGAAAATATTGTAAAAAAAGATACCTACGAAAAAGAACAGCTGAAAGTTAGCTCACAGATACAAAACTTAACAGAAATTGTTAAGCAGGGTTTCCAACGAATGGATGAGCGATTTGAAGCAGTGGATAAACGATTTGAAGCAGTAGATAAACGTTTTGAAGAGATGCTCCATTATATGGATAAACGATTTGAAGATTCAAGGAAGAGTATTGATGAGCGTTTAAAAGATTCAAAGCAGGATATGGATAAGCGTTTCACCCAGCTGCAATGGACCATGGGGCTCGGGTTTACAATTCTTGCAGCTTTAATGGGAATATTCAATTTTTATTAATTCTTATAACCATGCTGATAAACACAAAATATTGCCCAAAAGTTAAATTTTTAACAGTAATACCGAAAAAACCTATCTAAGTCTTGACTTTTCACACATAAATGCTATTTTATAAAGAATTGTCAGTCACTGACCGACAATTTGATTGGGCTGAAGAAATTATTATTTCTTGACAACTACACACACGGTTGTTATACTGGCTCTAACAATAAGAAATAGGGAATTAACCCGAATCGTTGATCCGGTCCCTAAGATTTATGGAGGAATAAAAGATGAAAAAAACTTTACTTATTTTTCTTGCACTTGCTCTCGTTGGTACTTTTGCCTTCGCTGAAGCAGTTGTGGGTGGAGAAGCAGCGATTTCTGGTAGTGTAAGTCTTACAGCTGGATACGACCTTGATAACGAAGGTATGGGTTTTGTAAATGATTCAGATATTCAGATTGTATTACCAATACTTGCTGGCGATGCTGGTGCTTCTGGTGATGACGGTGTTTATGGTGAAATCAAAATTGAAAACATTAATTGGCAGTGGGATCTTGATAATGGTGCTTTGTATGACACCGATAACGATGCCTCTGATTTTGATGGTCTTGACGCTGATATCAGCGCAACCGTTTATTTTAACAGTCTTTATGTTGGACTTGGTGCTCAGGACTTTTGGATCAACAATGTAGATGTAAGTGATGACTACACAGTTGATGCTTATGCTGATGCCCCTGGAGATGGTTTTACCCTTGGTTTTATGAACGACATGTTTGATGTTGCTTTAAGCGTTTCTTCAATAGGCGACTATAGAACAGATGCTCAGGATGGGACAGGTGCCATAGTTTATGGTGAAACTGGTGAAGATGACGTTGGTTTTGACAATTACTATGCTGGTGATGATGATCCAGACTCAGGTTATGTGGCTAATGTAGACAATAACTTTGCATTTGGTGTTAAAGCTACAATTAATGCTGCTGAAGGCATTACAATCCCAGTTAGTTTTACTTACTATGATTTAGCTGAACTGATGGCTTTTGGTATGGCTCCTTCTGTAGTTATGGGCGATCTTACTCTTGATATCCCTGTAGAC
>JAQIBN010000068.1 GCA_027859095.1 Spirochaetia bacterium
GTTTAATCATGTCCGAACCCCTTAACAGTACCCTCCGCCTCATTTATAATTTTTTCGCCGGCAGAGGCTCAAATCTGCTGCTCCCCATCAAAGGTTGGTTCCTGCCCAGCTATGCAACCAAAGGTAAAAACTAAAAGGCTTAAGCGGATTTTCAATCCCCTGTCCTGCACAGCCGGAACCCAAGATCGGTGTACTCGTAGTCCGGGGGGCTGAAGGTAAAGATGCTAACTATCATGTTTAACGCGTTCCACCTCCAGCACCCGCCCCTATTAATTCGGTTTGAAGGGCTCGAACTGTACTCGGTAAAACACCATTCCAAAACATTACCGCTCATGTCATAAAGCCCCAGTGAATTGGCGCTGCCGCTTCCCAGGCTCTTTACTGCAGCTTCATCAGAAATTCCATAACTGACCCAGCCACTACCATCCCAGTAGTCACTATACACTGCTAAAGCATCGTTAACTGATTTTCCGGGATCTCCCCCGTTGTTGTCGCTGACATCATTATAATAAGTGGTTGCTCCGCTGCCATAACCCCATTGCTTACTTCGGTTTCTCCCATCCAGAACCTGGTGGTTAAAGTTGCAGTTCCAGCGTCACCTGCTCCGGTGGGCAAGGTTATACCGGTGGAAGAATTATTAGCGTAGATCATGGTAAGGGTCTCTGCAGATTCTGACAGAGTCAGTACACCGGAATCTCCGGGACTTGTTGCACTGCCGAAGCCGGCTCCTTCTGCTGCTGCTGCTGTTGTTATTGTAACCGTATATTCCTGTGTGCTGGTATCCTCCGCTGTTACAGTGTAGGTTACAGCATTTGTAAAATCATTAGCTGTGGTTCTGCTTGTTTCCACCAAAACATCAAACAAAAAAAACTGTCTGGGAAAAAAGAACCATAATTCTCCCCAGTTGGGGTAAACCCAACCCCAGCAACAGCTCAAACCCCTGCAAACTATAACCATAGCTAATTAACCGTAGGAAAACATGATAATCCTAAAACAGGTTATTGCAAAAATAAGGGAGATTACCTGTTTTTGATATTTTGCTCTTTGATCTTTCGTTTACAAGTTCAGCCCATAAACACAAAAGAGGTAATTAAAATGAAGTTTTATTTAAACGATCAGCAGATATGTAACTGGTGGTATATGTAGTGAAAATGGACCAGAAACCCTTGTTGTTAAATGGTTTGATTTAAATAAACTACCAAAGAAAATGCTTGCAGAGTTAAAAATACAAATATGTGACTCTTTATCTGACTTATCATTACCAATACAAAAAAGTATTATTCTTCCTTTCTGGGAATATCATTTCCTTTGGGCAATTCATGGGGATGGATGATCCCTTTTCTGAGGTTGAAACAGAGAGGATTTCCGACCCCTTGTAAGCTTAAATAATTAGTATATTCAACTTGTGGAGCTAGAGGCTTTCCGATCCCTGCCTCAATTATGAGAGCCCAGGTGCATGGGCGAGCAGTGAGGAACGAACGACCAGCCTGGGTTGACAACGGTGTTGTAAACATTACCTGAAGTTTAGAAAGGATTAGTTTAGTTACATCTCTGTATGCAGAGTATAGATATGCAAATTAACTGAATGGTAAACTTGACATCGGTTTAGTTGTGGTTTATTATGCATAGTATAAGTATGCAAATAGAGGTATAGGTAAACTTAAATGAAGGCTATAGAACAGATACTTAATGAGGGTGTTCTTGTTGACCGCCAATGGTTGAATGAAAATGGGTTTGATAGAACAGTTATCGACTATTACATACGATCAAAGACTCTTCAAGCTGTAAGCCGGGGAGTGTATAGAAAACCGGGACCACCTCTCAAGTGGCAGAATATAGTGTACTCCATAAACTCATTGGGGTATTCTGTCCATGTAGGGCATATAGCATCTCTTCAATTTCATGGATTTACCCATTACCTGGAACTATCCGGGACTAAGACGATATCCCTATATTGTGATAGGAAGTTGCCACAGTGGACATTTGAAATGGAAATCAAAGATAAAATTCAGCAGGTATCAAGGAGTCCCTTCTCATTTGAAAGAGCTACAGGATTAGATGAGATCCCTTTTGGGACCTGGGACTGGCCCATACGATATTCGATACCGGAACGAGCCTTCATGGAATTATTAAGTACTGTAGATTCAGCTACAGAAATTCAGCAAGCTGATAAGCTATTTGAAGGGGCAGCAAATTTACGTCCGTCCATAGTACAGGAAATGATGGAGCAGTGCCGGCAGGTAAAGGCAAAAAGATTATTCCTTTGGCTTGCCATGCGTCACGATTTTTCCTGGTTTAAAAAGCTTGATATAAGTAAGCTTGATCTTGGCAAGGGTAAACGTCAGATAGTTAAAGATGGGATTCTGGATAAAAATTATCTAATAACAATTCCAAAGGAAATGGTGAATGAACAGACAGAGTCCCTATTTTAGACAGGTATCATTACTTGTCCGGGTGTTGCCTATAGTCGGACAGTCTTCATGCTTTGCACTAAAAGGCGGTACTGCTATCAACTTGTTCTACCGGGAAATGCCGCGTTTATCTGTTGATATCGATCTGGTCTATCTGCCTGTAAAAGACAGAACAAGCAGTTTAAGTGAAATCACCCTGGAAATGAAAAAAATGACATCCAACATTAAGGGTATTCTTCCAGGTGTAAAGATCCAATATTCATTTCTTAATCAAAGCGAAACGATTGTCAGAATCATTATTGAATGGGAGAGAACTATAATTAAAGTGGAAGTCTCACCGGTACTTAGGGGTAGTGTTTTTCCTTCATCTCTTCGCAGAATATCGACCATACCAGAAGGAATATTTGGATTTGCAGAAGTTCCTGTTGTCTCTTTCGAAGATCTGTTTGCAGGAAAAATTGTTGCTGCACTGGACAGACAGCATCCCCGGGATCTATTTGATATTAAATACCTTCTGGAAAATGAAGGCATAACGCCCCGGTTAAAAGAATCATTCATCGTATATCTTATTTCTCATAACCGGAGAATCCTGGAAATCCTTAAACCGAACTATAAAAATATCACAGATATATACAACACAGATTTTGAAGGGATGACCACTGATCCGGTAAGTATTGGAGAATTGGAAAGGGCTCGGGAGCTGTTAGTCAAAGAAATATATTTGAGTCTTAATGACAGGGATAGAGACTTTCTTATTGGTTTTAAAACTGGAGAACCTGACTGGTCGTACTTCTCCGTATCCCATATCAAAGAACTTCCTGCTGTTAAGTGGAAGATGTATAATCTGGATCAGCTGAAAGCGAGGACCAGGATGCAGATGGTAAAAGAGTTGGAACAGGTATTGTATTTAAAATTTCAGCATTAACACATTGGCAGAAGTAGAAATCTATACAGACAGAAACCTAATTATGCGTGAAATAGGCGAACTCCACGACGGCTGCAACCAGAAAGAAATAACACTCCGCCAGTACCCGGTAAAAGAAATAAATACAGAGCTCATAAACCGTAATATTGAGATATATCTACCCATCGGACCTCTGATATAAGAACAATTCGACAGGTTTTTTACACCCAATTATAAAATATTTTTTTCATTATATCCCAGTATGAAAGACAGAAAATAATAGTCTTAAAAAGATTCGACCTACATTTTTTGCCCAGATCTTTGAGACTTGCTCCAAAATGGTAAATAATAGTTTCATCAATAATTAAAAAACGATCATGAGCTATAGAAAACTCTTTTATTATTATTGGTGGATACTGGGAATTATATTTCTTAAGATCCTGTTTCAATATTTTTGTAAAGTTCCTGGTGTAAATACTTGCCGTTACATTTTTACTTCTTTTGATAAAAAGTTGTAAAACACTTTCATCAATATAGTTATCAATCAGCAATATTGATTTCAATTGCTGTAGAACTTTTAAGAACAGAAGAAAGCATAGCAACACCTTGTTCAGTAAAGGCAAAAGGTGTTGCTCCACCAAAGTAACTTTTTGATGGTATCACAGATTGTGATACCAGTAGATCAATTTCAGTACCAGTTAATTCAAACATAAAATCTTGAGGAAATCTTGTTCTATTCCTTCTTACTGCTTGTTTTAATGTTCTCGTTTCTATCTGATATATTGAAGCTAAGGTACTATCAAGCATTACCGGAATATTGCGAATAGTTATAATCTTACTTTGGATCTCTTCAGGTTTAGACAGTTCATTTAAACTCATACTATTTTACCTTTTTAAATATATTATTATAATGGGTTTTGATCTTATTTCTTTAATAAGCTAATCCTTTCAGTACCTTCAATATCATACCATAAACTATGATAGATAAAAGTAAAAACTTAATAAAATTTACATTCCTGCCCACAGCCGCCCCCAAACCCCCGTAAAAACAAGAGATGTAACTAACATGAAGTTTTATTTAAACGAACAGTAGAAAAGAGCTCTTGTAAAAGCAGTTTGTAGCGAAACCTTCATGCTGGTCGCAACTTCGTTGCCTGGTCGTTCGTTTCACTCTCTGCTCGGCTATGCGTCCTGACTTCTCGCCAATGCATCCTTGATGGAGTGAAACGGGACCAGGTATTAGCTGTTAACGGTTGTCCTAGACGTCAACTTTATAAGTTTTCTTAAAAGTTCATGGATTTACTTTAGAGCAGTAATTCTTTTGAATAAACAATTACCAATAAAGTTTTTTCCAAATATGACAGCTAGAGTCACCGTAAAGAGATACCGTAATACAAATTAAACGGTTACTTCCAGTTAAGTGGACACTAAGGAGAAATAGGTGAATAACAAATCATAAAATGATTATTTGAATCCCTGTTCTTTATGTTTCTTCGCAATGCTTTCAGCTAAAATCTCAAGCGCTTTATAATCAGCCTCAGAAGGTAAACCTTTGCAAAGAACAGGCTCAATAACTTCCACATCAAGGTTAGGAATCATCCCTGCTAAAATCTCTACTGTTTTACCTCCCCACCCATAAGAACCGATAATGGACAGAAATTTGGCTTTAGGACGTAATGCGTTAGCCAGATAAGCACCGTATATAACATTGGGGTGTGGACCCATAAGAACAGTTGGAGTTCCTATGACAATTGTTCCGGCATCAACGAGAGCAATGGCAAGTTTTCCTATGTCTGTAACAGCCAAATTGAACTGTTCCACCCTAATACCTTTTTCTGCGAGTGATGAAACTAAAAAATCGACCATCTTTTTTGTACTGCCATGCATCGAAATATAGGGTAAAACTACCATGTTCTTTACAGGTCCCTCCACCCAATCTTTATAGGCATCAATAATAAAAGAAGGTCGGGGATACATGGGTCCGTGACTTGGAGCAATTATAGAAATATCGTAGGATCCAATTTTATCCATATTTTTCTTGATCACCTTTTTGAATGGCATCATGATTTCTGCGTAGTAACGTTTTGCTGCCTCGTAAACACGCGCTTCATCGGTAACATAAAGGTCGGTCGTTGCAATATGTGATCCAAAAAAATCACAGCTGAATAAAATTTTATCTTCTCTGAGGTATGCCACCATAGTCTCGGGCCAGTGAACCCATGGCGTATATATAAATTCCAGCGTCTTGTCCCCTAGATGGAGAATTTCTCCATCACTAACTGTAAGGAAGGATTCCTCGGATATAGATAATAAATCCATAAGCATCTCTTTCGCTTTGAGACTGGTAACTAATTTTACTTCAGGGTATTTTGCGAGTATTTGAGGAATGCTGCCCGAGTGATCCTGTTCCGCATGAAGTGAGACCAGATAATCAAGCTTTGGAATATCACTCAACTGGTTCAGCAGTTCACCGCTTTGATGAGTCTCTACGGTATCAATCAAAACTGTTTTCTCACTTCCTTTGATCAAAAAAGCATTGTAACTTGTCCCGTCCGGAAGAGGAATGAGAGAGTCAAAAAGACGATTGTCCCAATCTACAAAACCCATCCAGTAAATATTGTCTTTAATCTTTCTTGCTTTCATAATGACTCCTTATATTAATTTCGCGGAATTTTAAATTAGTTTTCTCAAAATTTGACTTTCCATATACAAGATAATAATTATTCTATTCGTAAGCAACAACTTCAATTTGTTACAATCACTTCTTACAATCATATTCACTACTTTTCTTCATGTTCTCATACCTCCTTGTCAAAGAGGGCAAGAAACTAATAAACCTGGTCGAGAATTGCTGTTAACTGTGATTATACGAAATTCATAATAATAATCCCGATAATTATCAAAAGAATTCTCTTTCCCCTAATCATACAATCTTCCCCAAACTTCAACGAAAAAATAAAACTACCTCACCAAGGCAGGGTAAACCCTACTCCAGCAACAGCTCAAACCCCTGCAAACTATAACCATAGCCAATTAAACGGAGGAAAACAATGATAATCCACGTAACCATTAAAGGACAAGAAATCAAACTAACAGAAGCAATTCTCATTTTGATTTTGTTTAATGAGATAGACATCCAGGATTTCAAAAAAATGAGAAATGCCAAAAACATTTTGCCGTATATAAAATCGGTTTGTAGCGAAACCTTCGATTTATTAAAGGTTGCATGGCCGAGCAGTGAGTGAAACGAACGACCAGGCGAAGGTTTCTGCGGGAACCAATCTGATACCTTAAGTCATTTTTTTACTTATGAACAATACTGAATATCAGAAAAGAATGCCTCCGCAGATACTCAGGAAACAAACAGAAAAATCCCTACAACGACACAATGCTCCACAGCAATTATAACGAAAACAGCACCCAAAACAGGAACCACCCCAAATGACAAACTTCGGCCTAATAACCTGGGAAGACTGTATAAGCCATCTTGAAGTGGTCGCCAAAAATAAAAGCAGAGACAAAGAACTAACAGAACTCCAGAAATTCTCCTCATCCGCAGAAATAGAAATCCTGAAATTTATCTTTTATTCCAGTATATCATGTGAGATATGTTTTTCTTCAGCTACGCTAAGACTTCTAATTGAAACGCATATTTCTCAGGAAAGAGCGGGGGATTGTTTTTATTGTTTTCCTTGATGTTCTGATTTATAAGACGTGTTTCAACATCGAAGATCCTGGCAACTTCAGACGCAAGTGTAACAAGATAACCTCTTATTTCAAAAACTAATGATTTTTTATTTATTTGTTGTTTTTCCGTTTTTGTCATTTTAATGTCCTTTATTTTGAGATCATTTCAAATGATCTCAAAATGATATACTATTTAAGATCCATGCAGCGAAAAATTTCAACTACCATTATTTGAAATTAACAATACCAATCTCACCAGTAATCCAGAAAACGCACTTTCCCTAATCATACAACATCACCACAACCAACCCCCAAACGCCCGGAAACTACAACTATAACAAATAAACGGGGAGAATGATAAAAAAGTAATGAGAAATAATGATATGGCAGACACTAGCTCCGAAATAATACTAACAGAAGGCTACAGCTTTCCGAAATGACTCAACGCAATCCAAATAATCTACAGAACCGGATACAAACCAGATGAAATGCCGGAAAACCTAAAAAGAGCAACCCTGCAACTGATCGACTGGATCAATCTTTTCTAAATGCCATGGAAGAAATATCTTTGGTTGTTCTGGGAAGTGTTTTGTACAGTTTGTCCTTTTTAGTAATTCACCGAGGTAAATGGAGAGATATGGATATAGGAGAGCTGGTTAACAAATCTTTCAGTTCTTTTATTGCACCACATTTAGTCATTATGTTTAGAATTGGAGCATTTGTGTTTCTGGGTGTGCCGGATTATCTGGCTGTAATCCTGGTTCTTATAAAGGTATTTCTTAATATTAGCGGTTTCGGATCAAAAGGCGGCAATATAGTCAAATTCGATTCCTAAAAAAACAATTGAAATTATAAAACGTTAGGGATAGCAGTGAAAATCCCGGAACGTGGTTGTATAATTTCGTAGAGACGTAGCATGCTAGGTCTGTACCCAGCGAAACAAAATGTGTGCCAGTTCAATAATTTCGTGAGGAATTGCAGCGAATAGCCCGGCCCTGTGTAGGGGCGCAATTTATTACGCCCAAATACAGGGCAACGCCCAGAGATTTATAGTCAACCAACCCAAAATAATCATTTTTTCATATATAACACTCTTCCAAATGATAAATCAATGATATTTACAAAGATTTTACATTATCTATTTGACCTATAGCACGGGATAAGTTAGTATTCTCCTTTCAGCAATTATTTTATTATTTCTGACTCTATATTAGAGCTTCAGTTTTTTTTGGCTGGTCGGAACTTCGTCCCTGCTCGCCTATGCAACCTAAGGAGGAATGGTGGATACAAAACAAATTAAAGAGATGGACCGCTCACATGTTATTTACAGCTGGGCAGCCCAGAAAAATGTAAATCCAATTATAATGGATCATGCAGAAGGAATTCATCAGTGGGATACTGATGGAAAGAAGTATATTGATTTTTGTTCAGGGTTATTGAATATCAATATAGGACATAGTAATAAACATGTACTGGAGTCGATGAAGTCTCAGATGGATAAACTGTGTTATGTAGGGACTATGTTTGGATCAGAACCTAAGGCTAAACTTGGCAAAATGATTGCCGAAGTTACCCCTGGAGATCTGGATTATACCTTTTTCACCAACAGTGGAGCAGAGGCCATTGAAAATGCCATTAAAGCAGTAAGACTTGCTACTGGCAGACATAAGATCTACTCCAGATGGAGAAGTTATCATGGTGCTACTGCTGGAGCAATTACACTTACAGGAGACCCAAGAAGATGGGCAGCAGAGCCAGGGATTTCTGGTGTTGTAAAATTCTTTGGGCCCTACCCCTATAGAGATCCATTTGGAGGAAAAACAGAAGAAGAAACCAATAGATTGGCTCTTGAAGTTCTTAAAACGCAGGTTATGCTGGATGGTCCTCATACAATTGCAGCTATTTTTATGGAACCAATTATTGGAACCAATGGAATTATCCTTCCAAACAAAGAATATATGCAAGGTGTTCGTCAACTATGTGATGAAAACGGCATATTAATGGTAATTGATGAAACCATGTCAGGATGGGGACGTTCAGGAAAGTGGTTTGGTATAGAGCATTTTGATGTCATTCCCGATATTATTACTACTGCAAAGGGCCTTACATCAGGATATGTACAGCTTGGAGCAATGATCTTGAATAAAAAACTCTGGGATCACTTCTATGATCACCCATTTGTAGGTGGTTTGACCTATGGTGGACATGCTCTTGGATGTGCAACAGGTATTGCAAATATTGAAGTTTATAAAAAAGAAAATCTAATTGAGAACTCTGCTGTAGTTGGTGACCACATGAAAAAGAGACTTCTTGAACTTAAAGAAAAACATGCATGTGTTGGTGATGTAAGATCAATTGGTTTGTGGGCAGCTCTTGAATTAACTTCAGATAAAAAAACAAAGGCACCATTGGCAGGATTTAATAATTCCATTCAGAATGTAGCACCTGACTTTACCAAGAGACTGGCAGAATTAGGATTGACTCTGTTTGCAAAATGGGATTTTGTATTTATTGCACCTCCGCTTATTATTTCAAAAGAGCAGGTTGATGAAGCAGTTGATATTATTGATGAAGCGCTAAAAGTAATAGATGCAAAAATTAAATAGATATAAGGAGTAAATTAGAATGGCTGATAATTTAAAAGAAATGATGGCAAAAGCCAGAGCCGCCCAGAAGATTGTTGAATTCTGGCCTCAGAAAAAAGTAGATGAAATGGTTGCCGCTGCAGCATGGGAAGTATTCAAACTTGAAAATGCCGAAGCTTGTGCAAGAATGGCAACTGATGAAACAAAGATGGGTATTTATGAACACAAACTTATTAAACATCAGAAAAAAACAATTGGAACCCTACGGGATCTTTATGGTGTAAAAACAGTTGGCATAGTTGAAGAGAATAAGGAAAAAGGGTTAATAAAAATAGCAAAACCTGTAGGAGTTATTGGCGCTCTTACACCTGTCACAAACCCAACTTCCACTCCTCCAGGAAACGGACTTCCAATTCTTAAAACAAGAAATGCTGTAATTTTTGCGCCACACCCAACATCAAAGGGTTGTACAAACCTTGCAGTTGAATACATGAGAAAAGGGCTTGAAAAAGTTGGTGCTCCTGTAGATCTTCTTCAGTGTATTCAAGAACCTTCAGTAGAGCTAACTCAGGAACTTATGAAAGAAGTTGATTTAATTGTTGCAACCGGTGGTGCTGGAATGGTAAAAGCAGCTTATTCTGCTGGAAAACCAGCCTATGGTGTAGGTGCTGGAAATGCAATTATGGTTGTTGACGAAACAGCAGATCTAAAAGATGCAGCTCAT
>JAQIBN010000094.1 GCA_027859095.1 Spirochaetia bacterium
CTCATTTTGAGCGTCAGTAGATTTATGGTTATCGAAATATTCCTTCAACGCTTTTACAATGATAGGGGAAAATCCTTTAAGATTCTGCCTTGCCGCTTCGGTAACTATTTTTTGCCTTAGGGTAGTAGGAATCTCAATTGTTGTTCTCATATTACTAATATAATAAACATGCACATGCATGTCAAATATTATACACGAAAATCCCTTATATATTGACTTTTTAGTTTTAAAATAGAATATTTATTTTCAACTATCCCAATCCAGTTTTTTTTCAGGAATAATAATATGACCAAACAAAAAATTACAGATAATACACTTAATCAACATCTATCGAAAATTGAACCTGACAAAATTGATGTATTTCTGCTTAATAAAGGCACTGTCCGTGGAGCTCTTCTTCATGGTACAAAAATGATAAACCAGATGAGGTTAAATCATAATTTAGGTATTCTTGAAACTCTTGCTCTGGGACAGGCATACATGGGTGCAGGCCTAATGACTTCCATGATCAAAGGAAACGACAGAATCTCCTTTGCAATAGAATGCGGGGGGCCAATTAAAGGTCTCAGTGTTGAAGCGAATGCAGATGGGCAAGTAAGAGGCTATCTTTTTGCAAATCCAATCCCCATTACAAATCCTGTTGAAAGTTTCGACCTATCGCCCTTCTTTGGCCCAGGGTTTTTGAGTGTAACAAAACATTTAGAGTCTTCAAAACAACCCTTTACAGGACAGGTAATGCTCCAACATGGTAGAATAGCAAGAGACCTGGCAAATTATTTCCTGGAGTCAGAACAGATAAAAACAGCATTTGTTCTTAGTGTATTTTTTGATAAAGACGGTAGGGCTGTAGGTGCTGGAGGGTTATTCCTTCAGGCACTTCCAGGTGCAGAGGCTACAGCTCTGAACCTACTGGAAGATTTTGTACAAAATATGCCTTCCCTGGGAAAATATTTTGCTACAGAGGGATCATCCAGAAGCTTAATTAATAGCTCATTTAAAGATTTTCATCCTGAAATTATTGGAGAAAAATCTGTAGCCTTTGATTGTGGATGCACCAAAGAAAGATTTACTTCTTTTCTTGCATCCATGGATATATCGGATAAAGATGAGATCCTTAAAAATGGACCATTCCCTCTTGTAACAACCTGCCACAACTGCGGGACCGATTACAACTTTTCAAAGGAAGAACTACAGGCAATTTTCTCTAATTGAGAATGCTACAAACTCTCAATAAGCTTGATAAGGCGGGAAACCATAACAGGTTTCCTTATAAAATGTGCATTATCCAAAATACCCATTTTTTCATTTAACTCCTCCGGTTCATATCCGGAAGTTATAATTACTGGAATACTATTCTTTTCGGTAATCTTTGCAGCCAAATCTATACCACTTTCACCCTCAGACAAAGATACATCTGCGATTATTAAATCTGGAATTACATCCATTATTAAAGACATAGCAGTAATTACCTCGTCCTCAATTAGCAATATTTTGACTGTCTTATCCATATAATACCCGTAGATTCTTAGATAGATTATAAAAATTACATTTAAATATATGCGATATTAGTTCATTGAAAATTAATCTGCAAGTAAAATGAATAAGCTTTATGCGCTGTATTACATTTTCTACTAAAAAATACATCTTCTCTAATATATTAATTTTTTAACTGGCGCAAAAAGCCTTAGGATGCATAGGCGAGCAGTGAGTTTGCGAACGACCAGCCAAAAACAAGCTGAATTCATAGACATCACAAATTCTTCGAAAAAAATGTGGACAAATTACTATCATACATTATACTCATAAATATAGCGAATAACATAACAGGAGGTACAATAGTGCCGAATAATAAAAATATAGAAAAGAATAA
The DNA here is from genome assembly GCA_027859095.1 of Spirochaetia bacterium. Classification (GTDB taxonomy): domain Bacteria; phylum Spirochaetota; class Spirochaetia; order B11-G9; family B11-G9; genus JAJRQE01. The sequence continues at coordinate 1,871 of JAQIBN010000094.1, forward strand.
GAATAAGTGGGAAGAAACTACCCTAAACAAGGTAACAAGCAGATTCCCAGCCCGGAAAAACCTAATTACAGGATCAGATGTAGAGGTAGATAATTTATACATTCCCAGGGAAGATTTTTCTTACGAAGAAAAACTTGGATTCCCGGGAGAATACCCCTACACAAGAGGTGTTCAACCAACAATGTACAGAGGGAAATTTTGGACCATGCGGCAGTATGCAGGATTCGGAACTGCAGAAGAATCCAACAGCAGGTACAAGTACCTTCTGGAACAGGGACAAACTGGTCTTTCAATTGCCTTCGATCTTCCAACTCAAATTGGATACGATTCTGACGATCCCATAAGTGCAGGAGAAGTTGGTAAAGTTGGTGTTGCAATTGACAGTCTTCGGGATATGGAGACACTGTTTGATGGAATACCCCTGGATAAGGTTTCTACATCTATGACCATCAATGCGCCTGCAGCAGTACTTCTGGCAATGTATATTATTGTTGCTGAAAAACAAGGTGTAACAAAAGAAAATATAAGAGGAACAATACAAAACGATATATTAAAAGAGTATATCGCCAGGGGAACCTATATATTCCCACCTGCCCCATCAATGAGATTGATAAATAATATTTTTGAATACTGTTCGGCAGAAGTACCCAAATGGAACACAATAAGTATCTCCGGATACCATATTAGAGAGGCAGGATCCACAGCTGTTCAGGAAATTGCATTTACCATAGCAGACGGTATTGAGTATGTAAAAAATGCAATTAGCGTTGGCCTGGATGTTGATCAGTTTGCAGGAAGACTCTCCTTCTTTTTTAATGCCCACAATGACCTTCTGGAAGAAGTAGCAAAGTACAGAGCAGCCAGAAGAATTTGGGCAAGGGTGATGAAAGAAAAGTTCTCTGCAAAAAATGAAAAATCAATGATGATGCGCTTTCATACTCAAACAGCAGGCTCATCCCTGACTGCACAACAACCCGATAACAATATCGTCAGGGTTGCAATTCAAACATTAGCCGCTGTTATGGGTGGAACTCAGAGCCTGCATACTAATTCAAAAGATGAAGCTCTTGCACTTCCAACAGAAGCCTCTGTACGAGTAGCACTTAGAACACAGCAAATTGTTGCTCATGAATCGGGTGTTGCTAATATTGTAGATCCTCTTGCCGGTTCCTACTATATTGAACAATTGACAGATAAGATTGAAGAAGAAGCCTGGAACTACATAAACCGAATTGAGGATATGGGGGGAATGGTAAAAGCCATCGAAAAAGGTTATGTTCAAAAAGAAATTCAGGATTCTGCATACAAATATCAGAAATCTGTAGAAGCAGGAGACAGAGTAGTTGTAGGTGTAAATAAATTTGCCCTAGAAGAAGCTCCACCAAGTGGTTTATTAAAAGTGAACCCTAAGCTGCAAAAAATCCAGGAAGAAAATTTGAAACAGGTAAGATCAGAAAGAGATAATGCAAAAGTAGAAGATTGCCTTGCTGCCCTTTCGGAAGGAGCCTCAAAAGAAAATGTGAATCTTATGCCATTAATAATTGATTCCGTAAGAGAATACGCTACACTGGGAGAAATATCAAACGTACTCCGGGATAAATTCGGAGAATACCGTGAATCAATCGTGCTGTAGGAAGGCTATTAGGCTATAGGCTGTTAGGAAAAATAAAGGTAGATAGACGATCCTAATAGTCTAATAGCCTTCAGCCTAAAGGCCTAACAAGAAGGAATCAAGGAGAATCAGAATGAACGACAAAATAAGAATAGTAATTGCAAAACCCGGCCTTGACGGCCATGACAGAGGTGCCAAATATATTGCCCGGGCCTTAAAAGATGCAGGGTATGAAGTAATCTACACAGGAATAAGGCAAACTCCGGAATCCATTGTAGCAACAGCAATTCAGGAAGATGTGGATTTTGTAGGACTCAGTCTATTATCCGGCGCACATAACGAATTATTTCCAAGGGTGGTCAATCTGCTTAAGGAACAGGAAGCTGGTGATATTATTGTATTTGGCGGAGGAGTTATCCCCGAAGAAGATCTTGCCTTTCTTAAAGAAAAAGGTGTTCAGGCAATCTTCAGACCAGGTGCTCCAATAAGCGAAGTTATCAGCTTTATAAAATCCAAGACCGGTTCCACTGCAGCTTAGAAATTTTTATGGATTTAGTAGAAAAAATTCTCAGTGGGAATACCCGAGCTATTGCAAAAGCTATCTCCCTAATTGAAAATGAGACCAGTGAAAAAGAAGAACTAATAGACAAAATTCATCTCTCTACTGGGAATGCTTATATTATTGGTGTAACAGGACCTCCGGGTGCCGGTAAAAGCACAATCGTAGATCGTTTTATACAATTTGAAAGAAATAAAAACAAAAAAATTGCTGTTATTGCAGTGGATCCCAGCTCACCTTTTACCGGTGGAGCAATGCTTGGAGACCGGCTGCGCATGCAGACCCATGCAACTGACCCTGGAGTTTTTATAAGATCAATGGCTTCCCGTGGACATCTGGGAGGAATATCAACAGCAACTTCCGGCGCAATTAAAGTTTTTGATGCAGCAGGATTTGATACAATTATAATAGAAACAATTGGTGTCGGGCAGACTGAAGTTGAGGTAATAGAGATGGCTGATCTTATACTTCTTACTCTTGTTCCAGGTATGGGCGATGAGATCCAGGCAATGAAAGCAGGTATAATGGAAATTGCTGATCTTTTTCTGGTTAATAAAAGTGATATCGATGGAGCAGACCGCTTGAAGTCCGAAATTGAATACATGCTTATGCTG
>JAQIBN010000132.1 GCA_027859095.1 Spirochaetia bacterium
TTACAATCATCTTTCTGAATACCATTCTGAATATCCGTAATAATCGATTCTTCAGAAAGCAGATCAAGAGGTAAAAGGAGAGCAGCCCAGTCATCAATTTTTTCAAAAAGATAGGGCATGGCAGTTCCCAGATAATTACACCAGGCAAGAAGCGTAATTTTATATGCTTCCCTGTCGGAGTCCCTGGTTTCTACTTTCCCATCGATATAATCAGAAACACTCGGCCTTACACCTCTAATCTCTTCCGGGAACTTACCCTGTTTAATCTCGGAAAGAATATTCGGTTGACTTTCCCCCTCTAAGGGAGAAACAATTCGGATTCTATTGTATCCCCTGTTATCCATAAACCGGAGAGCAGTTAAACGGTTAAACCAGATATAGGCAGTCTCTTCGACAAGCTGTTCTTTTCCCTTTTTGTCCAACAGTTCCTGAATTTTTTTCTTGTCTTTTCCATGAGCCCGGAGATACGGGTCATCATGGTTTAAAACATAATCCAATCGGCTATCTATCTGTCTGATGAGCTTTCGACGTGTATTCTGTGCAAACTTTTTCAATTCCGATTGGTTCATTCTTATTCCTTATTTTCTGTAATCATCTACCCTTCTGTGGAACTTTTCCGGTAACCATCTCCGCATATTTAAGACCCTGCTGCTCTAATCCAATATCCCTAAAAAATCACTCAATATCTTCTCCGTTATCTCCCTGTTGCTTTCAGCGATTTTTTTTGCAGTAGAAATTGCTGTTCTTTTTGTAATAACCTCGTTCTTAACAAGTTCAAGAAGCAACCCTAACCCTCTAACAACTTCAACCTCATTCTTAATACACTCAGCTCTTAATTTCTTATCGTTCGTAGCACATACCCAGCTATTTTCAAAAGCAAGTAAAAAACAAACAGTATCCTGAAATGAACAACCGGGAAGCTGATTCTCAGCCTTTGCCAAAACTGCCAGAGAACAATCTAAAACTTTTATACCAATTTTTTCAGCATCCTCCATACATAGTTGTTCTACCTCATCAAGAATTACATCGGGTACAATAAAATCTGAATACTTACACAAACATTCCAGAACATCTTTACCACCATTCAAATAGTCAATCAAAATATTTGCATCACAGACTATTGTTTTCTTTTTCAATGATAATCCTTCCACCCGTTATTGAGTTCTATCATCTCCCTCATAGACATTCTTAGAATTTCTGCTGCACGGCTTAGAGATATTTTCTCCTGTTCATAAGCTGATCTCACAAGTTTGTGAAGCTTATCTTCAACAAAATCATTATTTGACAGTGAGTCAGGTTCAGTTGAATCATCATTGAATGACAAAGGTTCAATATTTCCTTTCAGCGAAACATTATATTTCTGAGCCATCAATCTGTTAAATTTTATATAAACATCACTGGCGTTCAGTTCATTTTTAACAATTAGCCGGTGCAGTACAGTTTTATAACTTACCCGGTACTTTCGTTTAATATGAAGAACTGCATCATACCAGTTAAGACCTTTACATTCGTCCCATTCCCTCTTGAAACCCTCATCCGGAAGAAGAAAAAATCCAGCAAACAAATCAGCTTCATGCTCTTCCTGGTCAATTTCATCAAGTTCATGCTGTTTAAAAGAGTTTGAATGCAGCAGAATATGTCCAAGCTCATGAGCAGAGGTAAATATTCTTCGTTCAATAGTTATGCTGTCTGAGATGTTAACTATAACTGCAGGACCACCATCGTCCCTGGCAATAGAAAAACCAAAAAAGTTTTTAAGAGTAAAAGGTGCGAGATAAAACTTTACACCCTGTTTAGAAAGCAGCCCAAGAATATCCTCAACTGGTTCCTTATTATCAAGGCCGAGATGTTTCCTGAATTCCTCTGATGCTTTCTCAGGATCGTTATCAGAAACTGAAGGAATACTTAATTGAGATAAACCAGATATTTCCTCAAGCTCGTTATAATCCTTAAGCCACCTTGCTACATCATATATTATCTGCTCCCGGATATTCTTCTGCTGTTTGGTCATGGTTTTGTTGGTGCGGAACCTTAGGGACTTAAATTCCGGAGACCCTGCAAGCAAATCTTTAATATCTACGTCAAGTTTGGAAGCAAGACCTATTAAAGTTGATGATTTAGGCTGAGATTTTCCATTTTCTATAGCACTGTAAGCAACCCGTGACAGATCACATTTGTCTGCAAGCTCCTGCATTGACAAATTTTTTGCTTTTCTTATGCGGTACAGATTAGTAGAAATATTCTCTACGGCCATACTCACCCCCAGAATACATATTCGTAATTACACTTAACATTATAAGCTAATATAGATTATATGTAAAGTTCTATTAACACATATAATTATATAAAATCGATAAGTTTATTCTGCTATTCTTTAGGATCCGATAAAATTTATCCCTGAGGTCAAGGAAATTTTGGATGCGCCAAATGAGCCTGATCATTTTATAGCCTCTTTAAACATTCTTGCCTTCTCCGCTTCATTCTTTCCATCAACAAGACGGATATACATCCCTTTGTACCCTTCCCGATATTCCTTCTCAATTACAAAACTTGTAGTCTGAACAACCTCGCCTCCAATAGAATCAAAAGCCCTGGCACCCAGATGAGCCATAGTGATAATTGTGTTCTCATTTATCATCTTTTCCCGAAGTTTTTCAAAACTGGAAAGGAACATCCAGCT
>JAQIBN010000310.1 GCA_027859095.1 Spirochaetia bacterium
GCTCCAAAAATTGCAAATAGTAAGTTTGTGAAATTTCTTAAAAAAGTTCCTCTTGTATCAAAAATAAGTGCATCTATTCAAAAATTATCGTTTCTGGCTTCCTGATTATTTAAAATGAGGTTATATGTATGAAAAAAAATAAAATACCTAAAATATTTCGTAAACAATATAAAATAAAATCTTTTAAGTTCAAAATATTGAAAAGAATACATATTCCTAAAGACAGGGAAATGATTGATAAACTATTTAGCAAAAATAGTAATGGTAAAATGGAAATAATTCAAGATATTCCCAAAGATCTTATTGTAAGGCTAAAGCCTTTGGCAAAAACAATTAAGAAGAATAAAGGAATGGTTTCCCGTTGGAAATTATTTATTGTTCTTTTTATTGCAGCTTCTATTTTAATTTTTAACCTTCTCTTTAAAGTTAGATTACTTACTAAAGTTGTGGAATCAGGGCTTGAAACTCTTTTTCTCTCAGATGTGGAAATTAATGAGCTTAATTTTTCTATATTAAAAGGGAGTATTTCCTATAAAACTCTTGAAATAGAAGATGCCGGGAATAGCTCTCGTAATCTTTTGGAAACTGGACCTTCGGAATTCAGAATAAATATTGCAGAACTAACAAAAAAGCGTATCAGGATAGAAGAGATGTCGCTTACGGAAGTTAAGTGGGATTTTGATGGGGTTATAGCAAAATCATCTGAAGAAGAGATAGAGGATACTTATCTTAACTCCAGTGGTTTTTTTGATGTTTTAGCATTGGGATCAGATGAAATTAATTACGAATCTCTTTTGGAACAGCAGAAGAAAAATCTTAATTCCCTGAATTTAATAGATCAGGGAAATGAAGAAATTAGTAGATTAACAGACAAATGGGAGCTTGTATATTCTGAGAAGAATAAAGAGATTGACGATCTTATAGGAGATATACTTGCTCTTAAATCATTATCTTTTCAGGATATAGCCTCCCTGGAAGATGCCAGATCAGCTTCAGAAGATCTAGCAGATATGTATATGAGAGTTGGTGAAGCAAAAGAGGAGCTTCTTACTCTTCAAACTGATTTTCAAGACGATAAAGCCGGTCTTACAAATTTACAAGACCAGATAAAAAATGCTGTGGATAAGGATTATACTTACCTTGGGGAGCTATTGGATTTGTCATCCGGAGATATGGGGTCTTTGGCTTCAGGTCTCGCAGAAAATTATATACGAAAGAGATGGAACACATATTATGATAATGCATTGAAAGCTCTGGAGATTTATAATAAATTTCAGGATAGGGAGCCTGAAGAATCTAATGAGGAAAAGGTTTTAGTAAGAGCTGGTGGTAGGGATATTCCTTTTATTTCTCCTGATAACCCCAGCTTTATTATTGAACATATTCTTATAAGCGGTGGTAATGACAGTACTGGAAGCTTAGGAATGGAAATTCGTAGTATAAGCAATGAACCCGATAAGCTGTCAGAGCCATTAACTTTTATGGCAGAATTGGGTAATAAGCAAAGTGCAATATCTCTGGACGGCTCTTTAGATATGAGATCAGATTCGGATACTCCCTTTTCTATGAAAATTATATCTCCTCTGAATCCTATTCTCCTGGATAAAGGAATTCCTTTTCTTAATATCAGCCGCATGAATGCAGTTGCAGATATTATGGGTGAATCTCTAACTATAAAAGACAAAAGTATTGTTTTAACAAACTTTGATATTTCACTATCAGCTCTGGAGATTGAACAGACTGATGTTGATAGTATTATATCCCAGACTATTAAAGATCTCCTTGATGATATAGATAATATTGATCTAAAAGCAGAAATTTTTGTAAGCCCTGAGGGTCTGGAAGATGTAAATGTCTGGTCTGGGTTTGATGATATTTTTGCAGATAGTATAGGGGATTACCTGGATGAGCTCACTGAAGATATTCAGGCTGAATTACAGGAGAGTTTTTCAGCTTATATTACACCTTTCTTTGAAGAGAACGAAGTTTTACAGTCCGCTGTAACAGCACTGGACATTGAATCGGTAGAGCAGATATCTTCTGTAGAAGATCTTGAAAATATCCTGGACAATAAGCAAAAAGAACTTGAAAGCAAGTCAAGTTCAATTACATCCGGATTAGAAGCCGATGTACAGAGTCAGCTAGATGAGAAAGAGGCCCAGGCACAGGCAGAAGCGGATAAAGCAAAAGCTGAGGCGGATAAGGCTAAGGCAGAAGCAGAGAAACAAGCTCAGGACGAAGCAGCAAAATTATTAGAAAATGCAACAGATAAGATAAAATTACCTGGGTTTTAAATTATTACTCAATCCATTCAACTACCCATTTCCCGGATAAACTGATTGACAGGTAGTATCATTTTTCCTACCATCAAAAACATGTGTATTCCGAAAGATCAAAGTATGAATGAAGATTCTGTAACCGTTATTGTTTCCAGAAGAGTAAAAGTAGGTCGAGAGGAAGATTTTGAAGACTGGGTTTCTGGAATTTCTAATGCAGCCTGGGAATTTGAAGGGTATTTGGGAACAAAAATTATTAGGCCTTCAACCCATACTAATTTAGATTATGTAGTAATTATCAAGTTCAATCATTATAAGAACCTAAAAAATTGGGAAGATTCAGCAATTAGAGCAACATGGATTGAGAAAACAATCGATTTTACTGAAGGAGTTGTTAAAGTTCAAAAACTAACAGGTTTAGAATTTTGGTTTACCTTGCCTAAAACACCGTTGAAAACTCCACCTCCTCGTTATAAGATGGTAATTGTAACATTTCTGGCACTATTCCCCACAATAAATTTTGTAAATCTAATTTTAAATCCTTTACTCTATAATTTCCAGGGGATATTACTCATGTTAATAAATGTAATGGTTACTGTTATATTTATGACTTATGGTATTATGCCTTTGATGACCCGTTTATTTGCATTTTGGTTATTTAAGGCAGCTAAATAATCATATTGAATAATAACTGCATTAATTACTTTACAAAATATAGCTATAAGTATTTTTACAAGGAGAATTATTAAAATACCAATGAATATTGAGTTAGAAAATAGTGAAAAATCATTCTCTGTAGATAACGTCTTAGTATCTGAATGTAAAGTTTTTATACCTGAACTTCCTATACAGCCCCTGGCAGCAATAGAACGAAATATTATTACAATATTTCGAAAAAAAATCTGGTCAAGATTCACAGCTGCTGTAGTGGAGTATAAACTTCTTAAGCCAGGAGATAAAATTGCCATTGCCATTTCCGGAGGAAAAGATAGTCTTTTAATGGCTAAACTTTTTCAGGAACTTAAAAAACATGGGGAAGATAATTTTGAAGTGGAATATATATCCATGGATCCTGGTTTTTCTTCAGAAAACAGGAAACTACTTAAAGATCAATGTAATAATCTTGGAATCCCGGTTAAGATCTTTGACCGAAACCTATTTAAAGTTTTGGATAATACTGCTAAAGATAACCCCTGTTATTTATGTGCTAAAATGAGGCGAGGTTCGTTGTATTCAATTGCTCAGGAGCTTGGTTGTAACAAGCTGGCTTTAGGGCACCATTTTGATGATGTTATAGAAACTGTTTTATTGAATGTTTTTTACTCAGGAAGGTTTCAGACTATGATGCCTAAGCTTAAGTCAAAAAACTTTCCAGGACTTGAATTGATTCGCCCTCTTTACAATATCCGGGAGGAAGATATTCTTGCTTTTGCAAGTAGTAGTGGGCTTTCTCCAATGAATTGCGGATGTGTTGTAGCTGCGAAAAAAACCTCTTCTAAGCGACGTGAAATAAAAGAACTGATTAAAACCTTTCGGGCAGGTTCGAATAGTGTAGAACAATCGATCTTTAACAGTACAAAAAACGTTTTCATGGATGCTGTAATAGGTTGGAGAGAGGGAGAAGGGCATACTAGTTTTCTTGACAGTTATGATGATGCTTAGATAGTTGTGATTTCAATATCCACATTGCTTGGTTTTGTGCTGGGAATGGAGAATCCTAAGAATATAAGCTAAACTAAAAACTTTATATCAAATTTTACTTAACCCAAAGAATCAAAAAGTTTTTTAATATCAACTGTAAACCCTTTAAGCACAATTGACTCTGCAATTGTATTTTTATCTTCCCGCCAGTTAGCAGGGGGAATTAAAGTTCCATCATCGTATTTCCCAGATTTTTTTTCTTCGAACTTTAAATGGAAAACCCTGATGTACTTATTCCCAGGATCCACAACCCAGTATTCCTTAACTCCATGTTTTTCATAGAGCTGGAATTTATCATTAAGGTCTTTCTTTGAAGTAGAAGGGGAGAGTATTTCTATAACAAGATCAGGAGCTCCAAGGCAGCCTTTTTCAGTTATTTTGGAAGGGTCGCAGATAACAGAAATATCCGGCTGGACTATTGTATCAATTATATCTTCACTCTCTATAGGAAATATAGGTAGCATTACATCAAAAGGAGCTGAAAAAGCTTCGCAGGGGTTATTTTCCAATAATAAGCCAAGTTGAGTAGATAGCTTAAATGATATTCTTTGATGTTTGCTTGATGGTGCAGGGCTCATATCATAGGCTTCTCCATCAATCAGTTCCCATCGTTCATTTTCCGGCCAGGTACAGTATTCCCTGTATGTAAATTTGTGATCAGATTTTTTATTGGGTATTCCCATAATTTCCATTCCTCCATTATATAATAAATTTTGAGATATAACAGTCTGATCTAAGACATGGTGCAATAAAATAGTATCTTTTACTGCTTACTGTTAAATCTTCCCCTCCTCCAAAAAACTATAATAAGCACTTCCAGTAAAAATAATATGATCCAGAAGCTCTATCCCCAGAATTACTCCCGCACTTTTAATTCGCCTTGTAATTTCAATATCCTCCTGACTTGGTTCAATGTTTCCAGAGGGATGATTATGTGCTATAAGGACAGCGGCAGCGCGGTCTTTCAATGGGTCAGAAAAAATCTCTCGTGGGTGAACTAGGGTCCTGTTTACCAGACCCATAGAAACAACTCTGGCCTGAATAACTTCGTGGGCACCATTAAGGGAAAGGCACAGAAAGTGTTCCTGTTTACGGTCTGAATAATGGCTAATATAGGGAAGGGCATCTGCCGGGGCTGTTATTTTTTTTCTGTCAGGGCAGAGTATTCTTCTTGAAAGTTCCAGCGAAGCTGTTATTAAAGATGCTTTTGCTTTTCCAAGACCGGAAACCAATAATAGATCTTTAATTCCTGTTTTGTAATTATTTTCATCTAATATTTTTAATACTTCTTCAGCCAGGACAAAAACATTTTTTCCCTGTATTCCAGTACCCAGGAGAATTGCCAGCAACTCTCTATCTGTTAAATACTGTGCTCCATAGAGCATTAATTTTTCTCTGGGTTTTATTTCTGTAAGTTTTTTGATTTCCATAATCCCTAGTATGGGAAAAAATAGATTTTTACTTTTATTTTCTTGACATAGATCGTATAGTCTCAGATAATTTCATAGATAACAGGAGGAAAAATGAGTCCTACAGTTGCAATTCTTGTATTCCTATCTGCTTTATTACATGTAGGATGGAACACTCTTGGTAAAAGTGGAACACCATCAAAAGCCTTTTTCTTTACAGCTTCATTTACCTCTGTTTTTCTATTATTACATGTACTTTTTTTTGCTGATTTTGATTTTAGTATTTTTAGTGAAGTTTGGATATATCTTGCTGTGTCCGGTCTTTTCCAGGCGGTTTATTATTCCGGTTTAGCTGGTGCGTATAGAACAGGCGAAATGTCTCTGGTTTATCCGCTGGCAAGAGCTCTCCCTGTTTTATTTGTGCCAGGATTTAGTTTTTTAATAGGAAATATAAGTGGTCTTTCTGTATTTACTGTTGGGGGGATGTTTCTTGTCTTTTTAGGATGTCTGATTCTTCCTCAATCTAATATAAGACAATTATCTTTTAGAGGATATTTTAAAACTTATTCTGGTTTTGCTGTAATAGCTGCATTTGGAACAACAGGATATACTCTTCTGGATAGCAAAGGTATGGAAATTATTCAGAATATAAATAACCAGTCAATTATGGGAGCAATTTTTTACTTTACTTTTCAGATGATTTTTGTATGTATATATTTGGGCATATTTATACTGTTCAGCAGTAATGAAAAAAGGAATTTACTTCATATTATTAAAAAAGAAAAACTTTCTACAATTTTTGCAGGGCTTCTGGTAGCTACAGCATATATTATTATTCTAATTTGTTATCCAATGGTTACAAATGTAAGTTATGTTACGGCTTTTCGTCAGATTAGTATTCCTCTTGGGGCTGTGGCAGGAATATTATTGTTAAAAGAAAAATGGAGTATTCCTAAAATAACAGGAGTTTTAATTATTTTTATAGGTTTAATAATAGTTTATCTTTAATTCCAAGTCTATTTCATAAAATCAAGTAAAACAAAGTTCAGAATACCTCCGGCCTTCCAGTATTCAAGTTCCAGCTTTGTATCTATACGAACTTTAACAGGAAAAAATGTTGTAATACCATCCTGCTTTTCCATTTTAACATCAAGTATTCCTGCGTGCTCAATTTTATTCAAACCCTTAATTGAAAATGACTCATCTCCTGATATTTCTAATGAATCTATAGAATCATTCTTTGAAAACTCAAGGGGGAGGATTCCCATTCCCAGGAGGTTTGATCTGTGAATGCGTTCATAACTCTCTGCAATAACAACTTTAACACCTTGTAGGGATGGTCCTTTTGCAGCCCAGTCCCTGGATGATCCTGTACCATATTCTTTCCCAGCAAATACAATCAATGGAGCATCTTCCCAGGACATTGCAGCATCATATATAGCTGCTGTTTCTCCGGTATTATTTTTTGTGTAACCACCCTCAATTCCTGGAAGCATCCTGTTCTTTATACGGATATTTGCAAATGTCCCTCTCATCATAACTTCATGATTTGCCCTTCTGCTGCCATAGGAGTTGAATTTTGAGGGGTCTACTTTTTTATCTAGAAGGTATCTGCCTGCAGGACTATCTGTTGCAATATTTCCAGCAGGTGAAATATGATCAGTTGTGGTACTGTCTGGAAAGATTCCAAGACATTTTGCTTTCTCTATATCAATAATTCCTTTTGATTTGGATTTCTCCATAAAAGATTCAAAGAAAGGGGGTTTTCTTATATATGTGCTTTTCACTTCCCAGTCGTATAAATTCCCTTCAGGGAACTCAAGCTTCTGCCATTCTTCGGAACCTGTAAAGACATCTCTATAACGCTCATTAAACATTTCTGGGTTAATGAATTTATTTACTGATTCTTTTATATCTGATTCAGAAGGCCAGATATCTTTTAGAAAAATACTTTTCCCTTCTTTATCTGTTCCTATTGGATCTTTTTCTAAATTAATTCTTATGGATCCTGCCAGAGCATATATTACAACCAGGGGAGGGGATGCAAGATAACTTGCCTTAGATTCCGGGCTCACCCTTCCTTCGAAATTTCTGTTTCCTGAAAGAATATTTGCTGTAATTAAATCTCCTGACAAAATTGCATCTTTTATTGCTGGAGGTAATGGCCCTGAATTTCCAATACATGTTGAACAACCATATCCAGTCAGGTTAAATCCAATTTTATCAAGGTATTTCATTAAGCCGGCAGCTTCCAGATAAGAGGTTACCACCTGGCTTCCTGGAGCGAAGGATGTTTTTACCCATTCTTTTGATGTTAATCCAAGTTCAACGGCTTTTTTTGCTATAAGACCCGCTGCAATTAGTACTGCTGGATTAGAGGTATTTGTACAACTGGTTATTGATGCAATAACTACGTCTCCATGGGTTAGGTCATGATCAATATTATTTATTTTGACTTTTGAAGTAACATTTTTTGCAGTGTATATTTCTTCCAATGCATCATCAAATTCAGTTGAAACATCAGTTAATAATACCAGATCCTGAGGTCTTCTTGGTCCTGCCATTGCAGGTTTTATTGTAGAGATATCCAGGTCAAGTACATGACTGTAGCTGGCTGGTTTTTCATCATCTCGCCATAATCCCTGTGCTTTTGCATAAGCTTCAACAAGATTTATTTGATTCTTCTCTCTCCCTGAAAGTTGCAGATAATGTAACAATTCATTATCTATTGGGAAAAAACCGCATGTAGCTCCATATTCAGGTGCCATATTGCTTATAGTTGCTCTATCTGCAAGGCTTAGATTCTCCAGGCCAGATCCAAAGAATTCAACAAAACTACCTACAACACCATAAGCTCTTAAAATCTGAACAATTTTTAATACCAGATCAGTAGCTGTTATTCCTGGAGAAAGTTTTCCTGAAAGTTTGAATCCCACAACATTGGGAATAAGCATAGTTAAAGGTTGCCCCAGCATTGCTGCTTCTGCTTCAATACCTCCTACACCCCAGCCTAGAACACTAAGACCATTGATCATGGTTGTATGGCTGTCTGTGCCTACAACAGTATCGGGAAATACAAGAGGAGTATCACTTTCATCATCTTTTACTGTAACTACAGAGGCCAGATATTCAAGGTTTACCTGGTGAATTATTCCTGTTCCAGGAGGAACAACCCTGAAATTATCAAATGCCTGTTGACCCCATTTAAAAAATCTATATCTTTCTTTATTACGTTCAAATTCCAGTTCTACATTTTTTTGAAAAGCATCTTCTGTACCATAAAAATCGACCATAACTGAATGATCTATTATCATATCTACAGGTATAAGAGGGTTTATTTTAGATGAATCTCCTCCGGCATCACTAATGGCATTTCTCATAGCCGCCAGGTCTGCAAGGGCTGCTCCGCCTGTAAGATCCTGCATAATAACCCTTGTAGGATGGAATGAGATATCTGATATATTATTCTCAGAAGGTTTCCAGTTAGCTAAAGCAGCAAGATCCTCTTTTTTCATATAATCTTTGTCTGAATTACGTAGCAGGTTCTCCAATAGAACTTTTAATGAAAAAGGTAGTGTAGTGATATCAAAACCATTTTCTTCTGCATATTCTTTGATGCTGTAATATTTGTATGACTTGGTTCCTGCTTTTAGAATACTAGTTTTCATAATGACTCCTTTGGAAAAAATGTTCTGTATTTTATCCTTTTTTATAATTTGAGTCTATAAATTATTCCAATAAATCCCAATTGGCAAATGACGGAATTATATTGGTTAATTGAACGTGATAGAAAGAAATCCCCTAATGGATAAGTGATTACCAATTAAATTATTTCTGATGTGTTTGCATATATGATCGTAAAATAGCATTGATACGCGTTTGATAACCCTTTCCAAGTGTTTTAAACCAATTAAGAACATCATCATCTACCCGAATTGTAATGGGCTTTTTCTTTCTGATAAGCTGATCAGGGCCGGGTATTAAATCCATAACCACCTCTCCTGTTTCAATAGCTTCTCTAATATCTGCAGGAGCATCTTTATAGCTGATTTTCTTTTTCATATCTTTTTCTCCCCTGTCGCCAGTATCCGGCACCAAATATGCGGATTATGTTATTTGTAATTGTAAATCTCACAGTTGCAACCTTTCCATTTACCATTCCAAAACAAAAATATCGATGTTCATCTGGTGTACTATGCTTTTTGTCATTGATTATTAATTTCTTTGGATCAAAAAAAGCCTCCTGTGCATAGATAAAATCAATACCATGTTTTTCGATATTGATTTCATTTTTGTTTTCATGCCAGGTGAAATCCATATATAAATAATAATAACTGTACATACAAATGTCAATACAGCTGGTAATGTCCAAAAATAAAAAACCGGTATATATCCACCTGATAAACTTCTTACATCCTTAGAAATAAATTCAGAGAGGGCTATCTTGTGAATCAATACTATGTCGTTACCCTTTTGTGGTCTTTCTGTAGGAAAACCTGACCCTCTAGCTTTCTATCCTTACCAGAGCCAATCGCCACAGTTAAAATCATTGAAATGATAAAAAGAAGCAAATACATAGACAAAGTCATAAAAAATTCTTTTATAAAAAATTATCTAATAATCTACAACACTAATCACTTTTCCTCTTGAATCAAGTGTAAACAGTTTATTCTCTACTACATATCCACCAAGAGAATTTTTGGCACGATATTTCACTCTTACTCTAAAATCACCAGTATTTGTTTTCTGAACTGCTGACCACTCCATGTAATCTAATGAATCTGGATCTTTTGCGTTTGTTTTTAACCAGGATTTCACTTGATAGACAGAAGAAGTTAAACCACTATTTGAAACAACAGGTGTTGATGATTTATTGCTAGAATTACTGGAATTACCTGAACACATTGAAGGGACGGAAAAAACAATAATGAAAAGAACAGAAACAACTAAAAATACTAAACATCCTGACTTATTTTTTTTATGTAACTCTGCAGTATGATGCTGAGCTGTTCGTTTAATAGTATCTTTCCTTCCCTGCGAAAGGGCTAAACCACACTTAGGGCAGTTGTCTACAGTATAACTATGATATCCTTCATATATTGAAGGGTAATCATCCCAAGAATAATGATATCTGCCCATTAATTTTTTATCTGGTGCTTGAGCTATCGCGGCTAATGCTATTTGATATTGAAATTCTTTCAACTCCTCACAAACAAGATGATTTATTTTGGTGGTTATACTATACTCATATTTCAAATCGTAAAACCAAGAAGTATCATACTCTACAAAAATCCAGTAATCATAAGGATAAGTAATGTGTGTATTTTCTGAAATCCGGAAATCAAAATTTGTTGCTCCTATAGAGGTTTGGCAAGTACTATAATTATCAGTTTAAGCAACAGAATCTTCATAAGGATCAAGAAATAGAGAACAGCTAAAAAAAACAAATAATATAGTAAAGATAATAAGAGAAAAAAGGAAAAACTTTTTCATTTAAAAATCCTTTTATAAATAGTATTACTTAAAAATCCTCATGTTCAGCATAGTAC
>JAQIBN010000284.1 GCA_027859095.1 Spirochaetia bacterium
GATCAAGTTACCTTCAATTACTGAAATAGTAATTTTTATCTCAGGATTAATTTCTGTTTGCCTATTTATGACATATTTTATTTATAAACGAAGAATTAGAAATGATATAAATTATCAAATTGAAAACTTAAATATTAAAAAAATATATATATCCATAAACTATCCAGACTGGATAATCCTTTTTTTTGGTAATTATATTGAATATTTATCAATTAAACATGGTCTTAACCTCCCTGTTTTGCTTTCCCTTGATAATATGTGGATAAATCAAACCAGTAAAAATGGAAACAGAAAAACAATAAAGAGGATATTAAAATATTCCCCTGACAAAGGCCTTTTCACTGTTATGAATGCAGTTCTAAAACAACCACGTTTACAACCTGTATTACTTGAGTGGATTGATAATAGTGGCGAGTTTATGGTTCTTAGAAAAATAGCTCTTTCAGGAAATGGTGAAGAATTCAGTGGTCAAAAAGCCCTTAACTTATTTACAGATAGAATTGATGAAATTATTGAAATGCTTGGTGATTATGATTGGAAATCCAGATACTTTGCTATAAACATGCTTATCTACGACACCAGTGAAAGGAGTATAGATGCTGTTTGGGATAGTTTTAGGGATCAAAGTGTAAAGGTTAGAATTTCATCTGTAAAATTATTTGAATCAGAAAATAGAATAAAATTTTATAATATACTTGAATCACTCATATTAAATGACCCCTCTTTTGAAGTAAGAAAAGCTGCAAAAGTCCGTATTAACTCCGATTTGCAGGATCTTTACAAATTTGAACCATTTGAATTAAACATTACACAACAGCTTCATCTGATTGAACTCATGGATCCGAAATCAAAACAGGATGAAAATATTGCAATTGAATTTATGAAATCAGGAAACAAAGAACTAGAACTTTATGCATCCAGATATCTTTCAAAAAACGGAACTTTAAAAAGGCTACTTTTATCGGCTGATCCTGGATATGCAAAGGGATTTGAAGATACATTTTCATTACTACAAATTGCAATGGGAGTAGACTGTACAAATTTTTTAGATTTGTCTGATTCAAATATTACACCAGGAGCACTGCTGCTAACCTCCAGGTTACTAATTGATAATGGTGACAAAGATATTATAACAATACTTATACAAAAAGTTTTAGAAATCTCCCATGGACAGGAAAAAATTCAACCCTATAAAGAAATTTATGAAAACTCAATTCTCTCTACATGCAACAGGGGTACAGATGAGGCCCTTAATATATTAAATTCAGAACTTAAAAGACGAAAATATGATAAAACTTTTCAGAAGTGGGTACTTGGAAATCTTCCTGAAAACAGAGAAAATATATTTGCTCCCACTTTGATAGAGTTTTTAAAGGATGAAAAATTTAATTCCGATAATGAGCTTAGAAAAGTTTTAAGTAAACTTCCTGTTAGTTCAATTTTATCTGAAATAATTGATATTATTAAAATTGAAAATACAAAATTTACTGATCCTATCAGAAGGAAAGCATTAAAAGTATTAGGATCACTTAATCTACCTCATTGCACACAATACATTCTTGAAAATCTTTACATACTGCCCCTGGAAGAAGCGAAACAATATTCATTATTGCTGTCCAAAAATGATATTTCCGCCTACAGAGCAAAAGTTAAAAATATATTATCATTTGGTGATTCTTCATCTATGTCTCATCTAATTGCAGCACTTCCTGAATCTGAACGTAAAATCTTTTTACCTGACATACAAAAATCATTACAGGATAGTAACCCTGAAGTGAGAATTGCCGCGGTATGGGCTTTGAGCGACTATAATAAAGGAGAATATTTATCATCCTGCTATGATCTGCTCAGAGATCCTGTTGAAAGAGTACGGAAAGAAGTGGGACTTACTCTAGGAAGCCTTGGGAATAAAAAAACCATATCTGTCCTTAAGGAGACACTTTTTGATAACAATGAAAGTTTAACAGTTAAAAGAGCTGTTCTTCATGGGCTTTCTGTTTCAAATTCCAATGATGTTTTGAATATTATTCTATTAAAGCTGGAAGAAAATAAAGAATTATTGGATGAGTCAATAATTACTCTCAGCAAAAAAAACAAAAAAGATGACCTTATTAATATTTTTAACTTTATGGATAAAACAACACCCGTAGTACAACAAAACATTATAAAGTCTTTGAAGTTAATGGGTAAAAAAGCAGAAACAATTGTCGAGACACTTCTTTTTAATGATAATAAAATATTACACAAACTTGCAGTTAAAATACTTGAAGACTCAGGAATAGTAGATCTAAGAATAAGAGAATTGACTCATAGGAATCCTGAGATAAGGCGGCATGCAGCAAAATTTTTACTAAAAACGGGAACACTGAAAGCTTTCCGTGGTATTATTCTGGCAGCAAAAGATCCAGATATGGAAGTTCGTATACAGGTTATTAAAGCCCTCGATCACATGAACTCAACCGACGGGATTATTGTTTTGGAAGAATTAAAAAATGATCCTGCAAGAAGGGTAAGAAATTATACTCTATGGGCATTGGAAAGGTATGAAGCAAAAAAACTGGTTTAAATATCTACCCATCCTACTACTACTTAGTTTTCTCTTATCATGTACACCAGGACAAAAAATATCAAAGCCTGTAATTGAAAATCAAATAAGAGGTATTTTAGATCTCCCTACCGTTGAATATATATATAGAGAAATAATTTATGTTGGTCAGGAAGCTCGCTTTCTTGGAATAAAGCACCTTGATAAACGCCTTCTATTTGCTATTGATCTGGTTATTAATGCAGGAATAGATCTTACAAAAGGAATAGAGATAAGAAATATGATAGACGGTTCTATTCAAATAATTTTACCTGAACCTGAAATACTAACAATAGATGCAGATGAAAGTACAATCTATCAATTCTTTGTCAAAGAATGGGGAGATAAAGTATCTCATTTGGATTATTATGATGAAATTGGAAAAAGTAAGGATAACGTAAAAAATGATGCTATTGAAAGAGGCATTCTTTTTAAAGCAAAAGAAAATACAGAAAATATGATATTCAAAATATTCTCAGTTTATGGATTTACAAATGTATCATTCAAATGGAGGGATCTCTAAGTGCCAGATAAATCCCGGGGTAAATTTAAAAATAAATTAGTAAAAATATTAATTATTATCATTATTTTTTTATTATTTACAGTTACTATTCTTACATTTTTCATTCCAGAATTAAGCTTCAAACTCCCCTTTATATATAATACAAAATCGTCGTACTCAGAAATTATATTAAAAGAGATTCATAAGGTTTCTAATCTTTCTACTGTAGAATATATATATAAATCTGTATTCCCATTCGATTTTATAGACCAGAATACAAAATGGAAAAATTTACTTATAAAAGAATCTAAAAATATCTCTCTTACAGAACTGGAAAAAGATAGTCTCTGGATATATAAACAATGTAAATCTATAGGTATTGATCTGGAATATGATATTTATGATTTCGTAGTAATCACTTCAATTGTTAAAGCTGGATTAGATTTAGAAAATAAAATAAGA
>JAQIBN010000299.1 GCA_027859095.1 Spirochaetia bacterium
TGAATTAGTAGATAATATCGATATGGTAAATACCCATTTCAGCTGGGATGATACTAAAGAATTTGCTGATGGAATACGGGGAAAATCTGCAGAGGGGCTACATGTATTCCTATTTGATAATACCTATCATGCAGTTTATGCAACAAATTATCTTATGCGTGTGACTGATGTACTTATTACTAAACCCAGTGAACTTGCCTTTTATCCTATACCTAAAATATTTAATGAGAGAGTGGGTGGACATGAAAAATGGGGTGCTATACGGAGTGCAGAACTGGGTGATGGTACTCTGGAAACCCGGACTATTCCCGAAACTCTACAGGCAATAGATATAATGACAAATGATGATGATCTTTTATCAATGTATTGTGATGGAATTATAAAGAATAAGAGTATTGGGATATATGATGGAGCCTATCGTAGTGTAGAACTTGCTACAGGTAAAAAATTTGACAGAAATAAACTTAAGTAAAGTTTAAGTGAGGGCTAATTAGCTGAAACTGTGGACAATGCCGGAAATTAATTCTATTGGCCGTCTGCCAATGAAACCCAATTTTATCCCCTGGCTTAATAAGAATCAGGCCGTTAAAGGGGATAAAAATAAAAGTTCCTGGTATTTCCCTCTGAATGGAAAGTGGAAGTTTAAATTTCTTAATTCTCCAGAAAGAGTTTTAAAAATTATTGATTCATACATAGCTGATACTGAAGTAGAATGGGATGAAATCCAGGTTCCCGGTAAATGGAATCTTCAAGACTATGGCAAGCCTCATTATACAAATGTACAAATGCCCTTTTCTGAACTCCCCCCTAATCCGCCTTCAATTAATCCTACAGGTATTTATTGTCGTAATTTTCAAATTCCTGACTCATGGACTGATCGAAGGATTGTTCTTCATCTTGGGGGAGCCATAAGTGTTGTTATGGTCTGGGTGGATGATATTTTTGTTGGAATGGCCAAGGACAGTCGATTAGAAAATGAATTTGATATCAGTTCATATCTGGCAGATGGTAAACTTCATGAAGTTATTTTAATGGTAGTTCAGTATTCTGATGCCAGCTTCATAGAAAATCAGGATATGTGGTGGATGGGAGGGCTTCACAGAGACGTTTATCTTTACTCAACGGATAAAGTATATTTTCAGGACGTAGAAGTAAAATCTGAACCCCTTGGATACAGTAATGGTCCCGGTATGCTGAAAATTTCAACTGAACTTGGAACCCCTGCTGAATATGACAGTGATTTCCAGTTAAAAGAACCCTTTACATTATTTGTATCCCTTCTGGATTCAGCTGGGGCAAAGGTTATTTCCGGTCATAGTAAAAAAACCAACGGACTCTACAATTCCATGGGTATCAGACATAACAGTGAACATGGCGGACATCGGATTTTTCTGGAACTCGCTATAAACGAAATTAAGATCTGGAGTCATGAAAATCCGGTATTATATACTCTAGTTCTGGAGCTGAAAAATAACTCAGGTGAGCTTCTTGAATGTACATCCATAAAAACAGGATTTAGAAAAATAGAAGTTAAGGACAATGAATTACTTCTTAATGGTAAGGCTGTATTAATCAGGGGTGTGAACAGGCATGAGCATGAATTTGCTGATGAATTAGCTGTCAGCAGGCATGGGATGCTTGCAGATATTAAACTGATGAAAAAATATAATTTTAATGCTGTAAGAACTGCTCATTATCCGAATCATCCGGACTGGTATGATTTATGTGATGCTTATGGGATCCTTGTAATGGATGAAGCTAATGTAGAGAGTCATCAGTTTTATAATGAACTCAGCCGGGATCAGCGTTATACTTCTTCCTTTACCAGCAGAGTTGGACGGATGATTCAGAGAGATAAAAATCATCCATCAGTAATAATCTGGTCCCTGGGAAATGAGAGTGGAGCAGGATTCAATATAGAAGCGGCTGCCGGTCTTGCAAGAGGTCTGGATTCCTCCAGACCTATTCATTATGAAGGGGTTTTCAGGGATTTGTGGGGTCAGAAAGAGAATCATCTGGAACAGAGGAATTCCGTAAGTGATATTATATCCCTGATGTATATTACAGTAGAGGAAATAAGCAAATGGATGGAGTATCTAAAAAAAACAGATGATCACCGACCTCTGATACTGTGTGAATACAGTCATGCCATGGGAAACAGTAATGGAGGACTTAATAAATATTGGCATGCTTTTAATACCGTACATGGCCTTCAGGGCGGTTTTATCTGGGACTGGGTCGATCAGGGCCTGGAAAAAATAAGTCCCCAGGGAGAAGAGTATTGGGCCTATGGGGGCGATTTTGACGATAAGCCAAATGATCTGGATTTTTGTATTAATGGACTAGTCTGGCCGGACAGAACTCCTCATCCTGCAATGGAAGAGAGATATCTATTCTCCTGACTGCCAGACTCAAGAAAAATCAACCCTGGGCGCATGCAGGCCATCAGGTAGCATGGGGACAGAGTATTATATTAGTAGACAATATAGAAACAAAACAGGATTATTTTTATCCAAAAGATCTGTCTTCTTTGAAGAACAATAGAGAACTATCTATTAAATTCAAAATAGAGAAAAATTTACCTACCCTGATTCTGCGAGAAAACAGTAATGTCCTTGAACTAGAAGGCCCAGGACTTCAAATTTGGAGAGCTCCAACAGATAATGATATTATAAGAAATTCAGATAGGGAAGAAGACAAAGTAGGGTATAAATGGTATTCAGCCGGATTAGACCGAAGTATCAGCAGGGATACTGATATTATTAATGATCATACTTTTTGTTCTACTTACATAACAAAGAAAGATGGACTGGAGGTAGGTTTACTAACTTCTTCAATTATAAGAAGTGATTCAGGCAAATGGAAGTTGAAACTTATTTTCAATTTAAATAAAGATCTTCCTGAACTTCCAAGGGTAGGTGTTCGATTTAAACTTCCAGCAGGTTTTGAATATCTATCATGGTATGGCAGAGGCCTTAAGGAGAATTATCCAGATCGAAAGCAGGGCTATCCTATAAATATGTGGGAAAGTACTGTTACCAATGAGTATGTTCCTTATATTCTGCCTCAGGAGCATGGATCACATTGTGACACTCGTTGGGTCAGCTTGGGTTCAAAGACAGATAATGGTCAGACATTTCATATATCAGCAGAGAAACCATTTATATTCTCAGCACTGCATACAAGTCCCGAATCTTTAGATTCATTGACTCATACCTGGCAGGTTCGTCCGGATGCTGAGACATATTTAATTATTGATGCAGCCCAACGTGGTCTTGGAACTGGAGCCTGCGGTCCGGACTGTTCGGATAAGTATAAGATTTTACCCTCTGTGTATGAGATGAATTTAGTGCTGGATTTCTTCTAAAAATCTATGTAAATAGTGGTTCTACTCCATTTTTATTAACAAACTCCATCATCTCTTCATCACTTATTTTTCTATCAAATGTAGTGAATGCTTTTAATATATTTGGAAGAAGATAAATATCCCCGGCAGTATTAATAAATATCTGATCATTGCTTAATGCCCAGTGTATGGCAAATGAGATATCTTCTGGCTTTGTCAGAGGTTCATACCAGGTAGCAAACTTATTATCAGAATCTTCCTTCTTTGGTCCTTTGGCTAGAGTTTTAATAGCCTGGAGGGCGATATTTTTTTTCTCACATATAGACGCCAATTTTTCAAATCCTGTTCTATAATCTGCATTCTGAAGCATTGTATAATTGTATGGAAGAAGAACGGAGTCAAAAGGATACTTTTCCAGGCTTTGTAAATGCATCCATGGGGCTGTAATGCCATGACCTGTAACTCCCAGGAACTTAACAAGACCCTCTTCTTTTGCTTCAATAAAGGCTCGTAATGCTCCATCTTCAGACATAGCTGTTTCCCATTCCTGGGGATCTACAAGAACATGCATCTGCCATAGATCTACAGAATCCACCTTTAGCTTGTCCAAAGACCGGTAGAGTTCTTCCTTTGCTTTTTTGTATGTTCTCTCTTCAGTCTTTGTAGCTAAAAATACTTTGCTTCTATTATGCTTTAACCAGGGACCCAGTCTTATTTCGGCATCACCATAGCTTGCGGCTGTATCAATGTGATTTATTCCAAATTCTTCCAGGAGATCCATAGTCCTGTCTGCCTCATCCTGGTTTACTCTTGCAAAGGCTGCTGCTCCAAAAAGTGCTTTTGTACTTAGATGCCCTGTCGAACCGAATTGTTTTTTATCTATCATTTGTACCCTCCAAGATGATTATATAATATCTTATTTTTTCGTTTCTTCATAGAAAATAGGGAATAAAAAAGGCTGCCTGAGATATTTCCAGACAGCCTGTTAACATTGGGGTAAAATAATCCTATTCTACTTCGTTATACTCACCGAAAGAATGACTCTTCCATCTTACTCTGGTAGGAACAACTTCCACATGAACCAGTGATGGATCGTTTTCATCTGTAAACAAACCCAGTGCCCCAGGATGAAGTTCAAGAAGTTTCTTTTTCTTTGCAGCATCACCTGTTAAATCTGCAATGCCGGCTACTCTTAGATGGTTACCCCTTTGGTCTACCCAGCAGAGTTCAACTTTCGGGTTATCTTTCAGCTCTTTAACCTTTCCACTGATCTTTACTGTAGTACACCAGAACTTAAAATCATCTGTTACTACAAACTTCATAGGTCTAACCTTTGGCTGACCATCAACGCTGGTTGCCATCTGGCAAGAACCTGCGCTTAAAACTATTTCACGTACCTTATCTCTCGACATCATTCCTCCATTCACCATCTGTGTTTATCCGCGTTCATCTGCGGTTAATTCTCTCTCTTCCTACCGTATCCTCTACAGAGGCATATTCCCGTGTTTTTTCTTTGGCCTTTCTTCTTTCTTGTTTAAATACATTTCCAAAGACTTCCATAACTGTATTCTTGTTTCTTCCGGATCGATAACATCATCCAGAAAACCAAAACCGGCAGCAATAAATGGATTCATAACAGTTTCTTTAAACTCACCAATTTTTAAAGCTCTCATTGCTTC
>JAQIBN010000071.1 GCA_027859095.1 Spirochaetia bacterium
GATTTTCAAGATGAATTAACTAAAAACCTATCTGATAATATAACAAATGCTCTCAGTTTTCTTAAAAATAAAAGATATATCATTGCAGAAGGAACAGGCCATCCAGGAGTTGGTAGTATTGTAGGTCTATCCAATGCAGTTGTAAGTAATATGATGGGAGCAGAAATTATATATATAGCTGGTGGAGGAATAGGAAGAGCTATAGATAGAATGGAAGTAGATCTTTCTTATTTCAAACATAAAGGAAGTCGCCTGAGGGGAATTATTTTTAATAAGCTTATTGAAGATAAAATTCCTACTATGAAAAAATATTTAACTGAAGATTTTGTTAATAAACGTTTTAGAAGCCAACCAGATCTCCCAATAAATATACTTGGGTTTCTTCCAAAAGTACGAACCATTCAAAGTCCTTCAATGAATGTGCTTCGCAAAAGATTTAAAAATCATAAAGCAATAGGAGATATTAAAGAAAGCCATTGGCACAAACCTGTTAACAATATTAAAATTCTTTCCCTTGTTTCGGAAGTTATGGATTTGGACGAATTAATTGATCAGGGGGATATTGTATTAATTGCAATTATGTCCCGAAACAGACGTTCACGAATATTAAAATATGCTGCAAAAATGAAAGGAAAACTTGGTGGACTTATTCTAACCTCGGCAAAAATGTATACTCTCTCTTCGGAAATTGAAGAAATGATACTTGATGTGGGGATCCCTGCTTTTGTTGTTGAAGAAGACACAGCAGGAGCAGAAGAAATTCTTTTAGATGGTTACGCAAATACCAAACTTCAAATATATGATGAAAATAAAGTAGCTGAGATAAAAGAACTTTTTGAGAACTATATTGATTTTGATAAATTTTTAGATACAATAAAACCTGAATAGTAAGGGCGCAAGGCCTTGCGCCCCTACTATTCACCAATAATCTTAATCAACACGCGCTTTTTTCTTTTACCGTCGAATTCACCGTAAAAGACAGCTTCCCATGGTCCTAAATCCAATTGACCGTCAGTTATAGCTATTACAACTTCCCTACCCATAATTTGTCTTTTTAAATGAGCATCTCCATTATCCTCACCAATATTATGACGATAACCGTCTCTGCTGTAGGGAGCAAGTTTCTCCAGCCATTCAAGATAATCTCCATGAAGACCGGATTCATTGTCATTAATAAATACGCTTGCAGTAATATGCATTGCATTAACTAGACAAAATCCTTCCTTGATATCACTTTCTCTTACGGCATCAGCAACTTCACGGGATATATGTACAAGCTCATATCGTTTCTTTGTATTAAACCAGAGTTCCTTTCTAAAACTTTTCATTTTCTTCTCCTTTCAATAATAAGTATAATATATAGCATAAGATATTTGAAAGACTATTTTTTATATTTATGGGTTATGTTTATTAGTTATAAATATCAAATACAGCATTGCTTTGTTGCAAAAAAGGAGAAGTGATGATAGTTTATGGAAATCTCAAAGAATAGCAGGTAAATACATGCATAGAAAAGAAAATAAAGGTATTAGAAATATAGCGATTATTGCTCATGTTGATCATGGTAAAACAACTTTGGTTGATGCAATGTTTAAACAGAGTGGTTTGTTTCGTATAAACGAAAAAACTGACGACAGACTTATGGATACAATGGATCTTGAAAAAGAACGTGGTATAACAATTGCAGCAAAAAACTGCTCCATCGACTGGCAAGGGGTGAAAATCAATGTTATTGATACACCGGGACACGCTGATTTTGGAGGAGAAGTTGAAAGAGCATTATCTATGGTAGATGGTGCAATTCTACTTGTTGATGCTTCGGAGGGACCATTACCTCAGACCAGATTTGTACTGGATAAAGCAATAAAAAGTGGAATTAAAGTAATTGTAGTTATTAATAAAATAGATAGAAAAGATGCAAGACCACTTGAAGTGCTCGATGAAGTATATAGCCTGCTTATAGATCTTGATGCCAGTGAAGAACAGATGGAATTTGAAGCTTTATACGCAATTGGACGTGATGGTATGGCCAAGGAATCTCTTGATGCCTCTGGTGAAAATTTACATGTACTTATGGATAGGATTGTTAAAGAAGTACCTGGACCAAGGTATAAAGAAGATGAACCTTTCCAGATGCTTGTTTCTGATTTGAGCTATTCTGACTATTTAGGTAGATTAGCTATAGGAAAAGTAATAAACGGTTCTACTGACTCAAAAAACAGTATGATATGTATACATAAAGGAGGAATAGAGGTTCCTCTTAAAATATCAAAATTACAATGTTATGCAGG
Organism: Spirochaetia bacterium; assembly: GCA_027859095.1. Taxonomy (GTDB): domain Bacteria; phylum Spirochaetota; class Spirochaetia; order B11-G9; family B11-G9; genus JAJRQE01. Next base: position 2,292 of record JAQIBN010000071.1, read on the forward strand.
ATTGGGTCTTAAGGAAATAGAAAATGTTGAAGCTGGAGAAATTGTTGTTATTTCAGGAATAGAAGATGTCCATATTGGTGATACTATCTGTACAAAAGACCAACCCAAAGCTCTTCCAAGAATTACAGTTGATGAACCTACAGTATTTATGAAGTTTGCCCGTAATTCATCTCCTCTTGCCGGGACGGAAGGGAAATTAATCCAACCAGGTAAGATTAAGGACAGACTGGAAAAAGAAAGCCTTCTCAATGTTTCGATACAGGTAGAAGAATCTCCAGACAAAGAAAGTTATATTGTAAAAGGACGTGGTGAGTTTCAAATGGCTATAATTATTGAAACTATGAGGAGAGAGGGATTTGAACTCAACGTAGGCCGTCCTCAGGTAATCTTCAGAACTGAAAATGGCGTAAAAATGGAACCAATGGAACACCTTTATATACAATGTGAAGAAGCGTTTACAGGAATTGTTACCGAAAAGCTCTCAAGACGAAAAGCTAAACTTATAAATATGACTAATCACGAAAATGGTCGTGTTCAGATAGAGTTTGCAACTCCAGCCAGGGCCCTTATAGGATATCGTGATGAGTTTTTAACTGATACCAGAGGTACTGGAATAATGAACTCATCTTATGCCGGTTATGAAAAATATAAAGGCGATTTTTCAAATAGATATTCAGGAAGCCTTGTTGGGGATAGATCAGGAGCTGCTGTGCCTTATGCATTATTTAATCTTGAACCTAGAGGGAACATGTTTATCACTTCCGGTGACAAGGTCTATGAAGGGATGGTAATAGGTGAACATAACAAAGAGGGTGATTTAAATGTTAACCCGACAAAAACAAAAAAACTTTCAAATATGAGAGCTTCCGGAAAAGATGAAGCAGTAGTACTTTCGCCAATTTTACCGATGACTCTGGAAAGAGCTCTGCAGTTTATTCGTGATGATGAGTTGGTAGAAGTAACACCAAAAAGTATTCGAATTAGAAAAGTTGCATTATCTGCTCATGACCGAAAAAGACTGGATAAACAGAATGAATAAATTGATAAAAGAACTTATGATCGAATACAGTCTTACAATAGATGATATAAGATGGTTTGTTTCTTATCAAAAAACAACTGGAATTTTGTCAGAGAGAGAAAATCCAAATGGAATTATTAAATATATATGGTCCGGCAAACTTGAAGCAGACCTGTATAATATGGAGGAAAGATACCTCGAGGATATGGCTTCACAACAGGATAGAAGTCTTGTTGATGAATCATGGATTCGTGAACAGTTTGCAGAAGCCTCAGAAATAAAATGCAGAAGATACTGAACTCCTATTTATTCGTTGAGGCCAAACTCATTCAATTTCTCAAGAGACAAGGCTTTACTATATAAAAAGCCCTGAAGAGAATTACATTTCTTATTAATAAAATATTTGCTTTGAGCCGAATTCTCAATACCCTCTGCTACAATCTCTAAATCCAGGCTATCTGCTAAATTTATAATTGCATTTACAATCTTTTGATTATTTTGTTCAAAAACCCTGGTAACAAACGATAAATCAATTTTCAAACTATCCACAGGTAGATCAGACAGATAACTTAAAGAGGAATATCCTGTGCCAAAATCATCAATAACAAATTTTATAACTGGATAGAGTTTTTTTATATCTATAATAATGCCTCTTACACGCTCAGGTGCACTCATAATACTTGTTTCAGTTAGTTCGAACCTAAGATTATTAGGATTTACTTCAGTCCTTTTTATTACACTATCAATTGTATTGATTAAATCTTTATGATCAAACTGTCTTGCGGATAAATTTATAGAGGCATAGATATTCTTACCCCATTTTGTAGAATTTATGGTTTTAAGGTCTCTACAGGAACGCTCAAGTATCCAATTCCCCATAGGAATTATAAATCCTGTTTCTTCTGCAATTGGGATATATTTATCTGGAGAAATATATCCTTTAACAGGATGAAACCAACGAATAAGGGACTCGACTGCTTTGATTTTGCCATATTCATTTATAATTGGTTGATAATACATTTGTATTTCACCATTAGTTATTGCAAGTTTCATACCCTGCTCTATATTCCAACGTTCACTGGCAATTTTATTTAGATCACTACTATAAAAAATAAATCTGTTTTTACCTGTCTCTTTAGCTTTATACATTGCAAGATCTGCATTTTTTGTAGCAGTATCAATATCAGATCCATTCTCAGGTAAAATTGAGATTCCAATACTTACACCTATATTTACACTAGGTTTATTTTCTAAAGAGTTTAAGGTATAGGGTTTTCTAATTTCATTAAGCACATTTCCAGCTATTGTAGCTGCTTGACCTTTATTTTTGATACTACTTATTAAAATTACAAACTCATCTCCTCCAAATCTATAGACCCTATCACTATATCTTAAACTATCACGTAGCCTTTTTGCTGTAAGAATAAGAAGTTCATCTCCAGCACTATGTCCGAAGGTATCATTAATTTGTTTAAAACCATCAAGATCCAGGAAAAATAATGCCCCGGATATTTGCATATTTTTTTTAAGATCTAAAAAGAATATTTTCATATCAGTATCAAAAAAATCTCTATTCCCAAGACTTGTCAGCTTATCATGAAAAGCTAAATGCTTTAATTTCCTTTCAATATTTTTTCTCTTGGTTATATCCCGTATAATACATGTTAAAGTTCTACCACTTATATCTTTTGAATTACCAAATGACATTTCCAAAGGTGATATACCTCTATTTTTATTTCTTCCTAATATCTCAAGAACTTTTTTCATTCCCATATCACTTCGATCTTTAAAATCAACATAAAAATATTTTCTAAACTCATTTTTATATCTTTTAAATTCTGAGACAGGAAAAAGTATTTTAAAATCCTGAGTTAACAGTTCATCACTACTGTATCCTATTATCTCTTTAACCGCATAATTTGCATATATTATCTTAAAATTTTCATCAATACGTATAATAGCTTCTGAAATGGTATCTGAGAGCGCAGCATAGTTATCTTTACTCTCTTTTAACTCATCAAGAAGACTCTTATTAAAGGTAAGATCCCTTATGACCATAAATTTATGTATTTTTGAACTAAATTTTA
>JAQIBN010000117.1 GCA_027859095.1 Spirochaetia bacterium
GAATCATTTATATAAGGTTTTAGTTCAGGGTGTTCACCAATGACCCTGGGTAATTCAGTAAAAAAAACTTCAGTTCTTTCTACTTTTGCAGGAATAATAGGACTGATGTAAATTTCAAACTCATCACTCCTTACAGTATTTGCTGTTAAAATTGAATCAACCTGTGTGACTCCGGTAATATTAATAAAATCAGTATTAATATTCTCAAGAAGAACAATTGTTGAATCATTAAAAAATGAAACATTACTACTATCCAGATCAATTGCAGCAATGACCACATTTCTTTGGGGTATAAGTAACTGACTATCAGCTTCCTGGTAAGGTTTTACAACACTACTATTATCAGTCGGAACTAATAAAAAGGTAATAATAGCAAGTATTAAAACAATAGAGAAAAATAAAACTTTCTTCACGTAACCATCCTAGAATAAATAATAAAATATATAGCATACTGTATAAAAATGCAGGAGAAATCAAGACATATACATTTTTATATTACCCTAATCAAATTTTTCTATAATTTCCAATACTGCTTTTATACCATCAGTCGCACTTGAAATAATTCCTCCTGCATAACCACTGCCCTCTCCGGATACATACAGATTTGAAAACCCCTCACACAACCCTCCAGGACCTCTAATAACCTGAATGGGAGCTGATGTTTTACTTTCAAGACCCATAATCATTCCATCATCGAAACCCCTAAGTTTACGTGAAAATATTTTAAGCCCTTCTCTGAGAGACTCAGTAATACTTACCGGAAGCATTTCCCAAAGAGGTGCAGGATTTAATTTCAATGGATAACTGGTTCCTGAAACAGAAGGAGATGAAGTTATTTCTAAATATTCCTTTATTGTACAGGCTGGGACACTGTATCCATCTGAATAAAAACTTCTCTCAAGATCCTCTGTCCACTTCAGGGCTTGTTCTGCAGAAACATCTCTACCAAGTAATTTCTCAAGATTCACAGCGGCAACCATGGCGGAATTAGCAAAATCACCATTCCTGGCGTAATTACTCATTCCATTAACAATATTAGTGTCTCTATAGGCAGTGGCAGGAACAATTACCCCCCCTGGACACATACAAAAAGTATAGACAGGTAATAGACCATCAATATTTGAAGTAAGCCGGTATTCAGCGGCTTTTACTCCAGCCAGAGAGGATACACCCCATTGAGCTTCGTTTATAATTTCCTGTCTATGTTCCACCCGTGAACCCAGGGCATAATTCTTAATACGGAATTCTACCCCATGGCGCATAAGCATTCTATATGTTTCATAAGAAGAATGACCTGATGCTACAATTAAATAATCCAATTCATACTGCTGGTTTTCTGTTTTAACTGATTGAACCAACCCATTTTTATGAGTCAGATCCTCTACCATACACTCAAAATCGATTCTTCCTCCGTCCCTCAAAAACTCATTACGAAGATTTTTCACTATAATCTTAAGATTATCACTCCCAAGGTGAGGATGAGCCAGGTACTTTATCTCCTTCGGTGCCCCTGCCCTTATATAGGCATCCATGATAAATGCCCTCTCTTTTGATATATGCTTTGATCTTGATGTTAATTTTCCATCAGAAAAAGTACCTGCCCCCCCCTCTCCAAAAGCATAATTTGCATTTTTATCAAATATTCCCGTTTGTTCAAATTTTGCAATTCTCTCTCCACGGGAATCCACTTCTGCACCGCGTTCAAGAACTGTTACATTAAATCCTGCTTTCTGAAGAAAAAGCGCAGAAAACATTCCAGCCGGTCCGCTTCCTATTATTACTACCCGTTCCTTACGCTTTTTATATGGAATAGAAAACTCATTCTGTAGAAGAAAATCATCTCCTTTCAAGCTATCAGAGAAGACCCGAACATTAAGTAGCCAATAAATATTTCATTATTGCCGGGCATCCAGACTTTTTTTAAGAATTTCAAAAGAAAACTCTTTTATATGCAACTGTTTGGAAATTTTTATACGAAGATTACTATCTGAATAATCAGTGGACATTTTAAAGGAAATTTCTGTGTATTTCATAGATTCTATTATAATGACCCAGGCTGTATTAAGAAAGGAAAGTGGGTTCAATTTAGATAAAACACTTTAAATAAGAATTATATTGTTGCAAGTATTATTTCTAGAGGTAAGCCAAACAGTTTTACATTATTTCGATATCTTATTTGAAACATGGCATTTTTGATTGACTTTTCAAGATAAATTGGCCTGCAATCAATATAGTTTGGGAATTTCATATGTGCCCATTCATATAGCTTTACCATTCTGGATCCTCCATTTCCTTTGGACATACTGATAATCCCAAACCTCCCCTCTGGTTTCAAAACACGTCTAATCTCATATAGAACTATAGGAATTTCAGGTGTATCAAAAAGCTCAAGGGTAAAACTTATAAAAACTGCATCAAATATATTATCTTTATAAGGCAGACGTACTGCATTTCCACATGTTAGCTCGACTCTGTTTAAAAGATCGGCCTTTTTAAGTCTTTTCTTTGCCACATTCAGCATCCCGGAGGAGATATCAATGCCATAAACTTTACCATTCTCTCCTACCGACTCTGACATCTGTTGTAAGGAATGACCGGTTCCAAACCCAATCTCCAGAACCTCTTCACCAACATCAATATTCATGTGCATAAATGCCATATTTCTGTATTTTGCCTCAAAAGTTCCTGCGAAAAAATCATATGTTCTGCTCATTTTACTATAAGTTTTTTCTGCTTCCTCTTTGCTTCGATATACTCTTGATATTTTCCCCTGGTCATGATCTGAATCCATTTGACATTCCTCGCAATATCCGGACATCTCTAAATTATAAGAGTTTAAATGTAATCCTCTCTTTATAAATTTGCTTTTTCCAGATCCAAAAGCCACTTTTTCCGGTGCAAACCACCACCATACCCTGTCAAACTCCCATCAGATCCAATAACCCTGTGACAGGGAATAATTACAGCAATCCGGTTATGCCCATTTGCAGAAGCAACAGCTCTTACTGCATTAGGATTTCCCAGGGCAACTGCTTGTTGTTTATATGAGCGTGTTTCACCGTATGGAATATCCTGAAGACCTATCCATACAGATTTCCGGAACTCTGTTCCAGGAGTATCCAATGGTACTGTAAATGTTTTCCGTTTACCTTCAAAATATTCCGTCATCTCATCTTGCACATGATTAAGATGAGGATTATCCCCAGGAAGAATAACTGCATTAAGACGTTTGCGTAGATCTTTAAACTCAGTTTCCAACATTCTTCGATCAGTGAATTCAAGAAGACAAATCCCCTTTTTACTGGCACAGGCAAACATGGGACCTACAGGACTTGTAAACCGGACAATATTTATAACCGATTTTTCATTTACATTTGAAGGAGCTTCTCCGAAAACAGAACGATAGCTCTCATTAAAACCGCTTAATGACTCATATCCACTGCCAAACGCTGAGTCTGTTATGGAATTACCAGTGCTTATACTGCTAAAAGCTGAATTAATTTTAAGCTGTCTGTGATATGCATGAAAAGTTATATTATGGTGTTTTTTAAACCATCTACTAATTTGGCTGGGTTCTATACCTCTTTGTTTTAAATCAAAATCTTTTAGTTTTAAGTATGGGTTTTCATGTAAATCTTTTATAATTTCTTTGATATATACAGGCGTTTCATCCAGATATTCCATAGGTTTGCAAATTTTACAGGGTCTGTAACCATTTTGAAGTGCTTCCTGGGTAGAATCATAAAAAATTACATTTTCTACCTTTGGTTTTCTCGCCCTGCAGGAAGGCCTGCAGAATATTCCAGTAGTTTTGACAGCTGTTATGAAAATTCCTTCATAGAAGATTTCTTTTTTACCTATTGCATCATATTTTTCCTGGAAAGTTAGTTGATTCATCCCGAAAACCTCCTTAATCAATTTAAATTTAACATTGATAACAATTTACTGCTACCGGAAAATTGACAAGTATGTTGATTTTGAAGCGGTTTACAGCTTTTTCTTAATAATCTACAATCCAGGATATTCTTCTATGTAAGGAACAAAATGATAATAAAAAAACAGGCATCTACACTACATAGGCTACTCATTATTGCATTCCCAATGGTAATTTCCCAGGCTTCTGACACTGTAATGATGTTTGTAGACCGCCTGTTTCTTTCACGCCTGGGAGAGGACTATCTTGCAGCATCTATGAGTGGTGGATTAACTCATTTTATGGTTAGTTCTTTTTTTATAGGAACCATCAGCTATATTACAGCAATTGTCGCCCAATATTATGGAGCTGAGAAGTATAAAAAATGTGCCCAGGCTACCTTTCAGGCCATAAGCCTTGCAGTAATCAGTTATCCAATCCTTATGGCTGTTTCACCTCTGGTACGTTTTTTCTTCATTGCCAGTGGACAATCTGCACTGCAGGTAAACCTTGCTTACACATACTTTCAGGCACTGATGTTCGGCAGTATTTTCCTGCTGCTTCGATTTGCACTTGCAGGTTTTTTTATTGGCATAGGAAGAACTACAGTTGTTATGATAGCCAATGCAGTCGGGATGCTGGTAAACATTCCATTAAACTACATACTTATTTATGGCAAATTAGGACTTCCCGCTCTTGGTCTACAGGGAGCAGCTATAGGTACAATCCTGGGGAATATGGTGATTTTCATTATACTCATGGCATTCTATTTTCGGGGAAAAAACAGGGATAATTTCGCCACTCACAAGGCTTTAAAACTAAATATAAGACTAATAAAAACAATGTTGCATTTCGGTATACCTGCGGGATTGGAGATGTTTCTGAACATCTCGGCTTTCAATCTCTTTATACAGGCAATGCATTCATACGGAACCAAAGTTGCTGCGGCTGTAACAATAGCATTCAACTGGGATGTAGTAGCATTCATCCCCATGCTTGGTATGGGCTATGCGGTTACAGCCTTGGTTGGCCAGAATATTGGAGCAGGCGATTATAATGAAGCCAGAAAATCTGCCTATCTGGGCCTAAAAACAGCCTGGATATACTCCTTTACAATGGTTATAATATTTCTTAGTGCTTCCAGCTGGATGGTCGGTATTTTTGTTTCCGGATTTGAAGGAGATTCAGAAGAAATAACCGCTATGGCCATAGTTATGCTTCGACTTGTTTCCATTTATATTATGGCTGATTCTGCCCAAATCGTCTTTGTAGGCGCATTGAGGGGAGCCGGGGATACAAGGTGGGTCATGCGTGTGTCTGTAGCTTTTCATTGGTTATTTGCCATTACTGCAATCCTTCTTATTAAAGTTGGCCGAATAGACCCAGTGCTGGTTTGGATATGTTTCATAGTCTTTCTTTTTACACTTGGAATTACAATGTTTCTTCGATTCCGGAGTGGCAAATGGCAGAATATTTCTGTTATAGAAGATAGGCATGTTAGAGCAGAAAGCAAAGTTCTCTAATTTTATAAGGAAGGTCTCAGACTCTACCGGGATAGAAGCAGAAAAAATGCAAAGGCTTCATCCGAGGGAATCCTCAAAGTTCTGGAATACATTCCGGAATACTTGCTTGTTATTCACTATTTTCTTTGGTTTTCCGGTGACCGGCTTTTGCTATAATCTCCAGATAAAACGATTCCAATTTGAGTTCTTCAGCTTCATCTATAAATTTGTTTATTTCTGCTATATGAATGGTCTTAGCTTCCTCAGCTGTATGTCCATATTTACAGTCAAAATCCCAGTAATCAACATTTTCAGGCAACTCTTTTTTCTGCTCTCTTTTTATATACTTCTTAACATCCCTTTTTACTGCTTCAAATAATCTGTCAGTTTTGATTTTCGGGTGGGTTAAAACAAATGTTTTTTTCATGCTTATCCTTATATAAATCTAAAATCACAACTGATATTAGCTTATTTATTCTTATATAGCAACTCATGTTGACAGTATATAAAGTATGCGATTACCAGGCTCTGGCTTAATTATTCCTTGACTGACAGGAAAAATTTGTCCATAGTACTTTTGTCATGAAATATTTTGGACTAAAATTTGGCGATATTATTATCTTCTCCATCTGCCTTGCCGGACTCCTGGTAAGTGTTGGTTTAGGAAGATTTGGTATTTCATCTGAAGATTCTAACAATAAGCTGATGTTAAAAATTTCGGGTCCAGAAGGAGAATGGATTTATCCTCTTGATAAAGAATTGGAAATTGAAATTGAAGGACCCATAGGAACAACCCATGTCCATATTGAATCAGGCCATGCATGGATAAGCAATTCACCATGTAAAAATAAATTATGCATTACTGCAGGGGAAATTGACTCTTTCAACGCTTGGGTGGCATGCGTTCCCAATGAGATCTTTATTCAGATAATTGGAACAGAAGACAAGGAGAAAATTGATGCTCTTAGCTTCTAAAGCCTTCCCAAGCTCCAGGGAGTTAATAAACCAGACTGCCTTTCTTGGTGCATTGTGTCTTTTCTTTGCTACCCTTGAATATCTTTTCCCCCGGCCTGTTCCATTTTTTCGCCTGGGACTGGCGAATCTCCCTATCTTGCTATCGATAAAAATACTCCCCTTTCCGTATCTCATACTACTGTCATTATTGAAGGTAATTGGACAGGGACTGATCAATGGGACCCTGGCTTCCTATGTTGTACTATTTAGCTTTTCCGGAACATTCTTGAGTCTCATGGCCATGTATGCAGCACGAAAAATTCCTGGATTGTCATATATAGGCATAAGTATTATCGGCGCTATCTTCAGTAATGCTGCTCAGGTAACTTTATCAATATTGATTGTTTTTGGAGCAAACGCACGATTTATTATCCCATACTTTTTTACTCTTGGTTTGCTTAGCGGAACAGCCATGGGAATATTTGCAAATTGGTTCAGTACACATTCCCAGTGGTATAAGGCTTTGCGTAACAATTTACCATTCAAAACCCATGAAGATGAGGGTTTAGTAAATAAGAACACAGTTCGAAGAAGATCTAAAGATTATATTGCTGATTTTATACAACCCCAATGGCGTTTTTTTCTTGGACTTCTTCTTTTTATCCCTCTTTTTTTCCAGGAAATACTTCTGTTAAAATTATTTCATGTTATAACGATCGGCATCCTCTGCAAACTTTCAGGTAAACGTATTTTATATTTTTATTTTATTAATTTAATTTTTTGGATTACTCTCTTTCAACTTCTTTCCCCTTATGGCCAGGTGTTATTGGATCTAAAAATACTTACTATTACCAGAGGGGCACTGGAATTGGGATTGAGTAAAGCATTGTTATTAATTGGACTTGTCTTTACCTCACTTTTTTCAGTCTCTCCAGGGTTACAACTTCCTGGACGTCTTGGGGGAATACTGGCGAAGATGTTTTATTATTATGAAGAACTCTACAGCGGAAAAGGAAAAATAAAAAGAGCGTCCTTTATCAATGATATTGATAATCTTTTAGGAGAAACTCAAAATACAGCAGAAAGAATTCAACACTCGGATGAAAAAAAATCTGAGAACACTAATAAACCCTCTGCTCTGGGCACCCACAGGAATAAAAAATATAGGAATGATAAAAGCAAAGCAATATTTTTCTCCGGCGTCATCATCTTGTTTTTCTATTCTCTGCTTTTTCTCGGAATAATTTAGCCCTGCTCCCCTGAACTTAAGGACTGCAAGTCAGTATTAAACAGCTATACAAATTTCTAGTATTTTAATAAGCTTATATTAACTTATAGATTGTTGGTAAATTGGAGGTATAAAATGAATTTTCATAAACTTATATCAGAACGGGAGAGTATCCGTTCCTATGACATAAACAGAAAAATACCAAAAGATATTTTGGAAGGCATTTTGGATGCAGGGCGCCTTGCACCTTCTGCAGGGAATAGACAACCATGGGAATTCCTATTGGTTTCATCTAATGAGATGTTGGGGAAGATACGTCCCTGTTATAAGGCAGATTGGTTCCAGGCTGCACCCCATATTCTTATTGTAAAAGGATATAAAAATCTGGCATGGACAAGAGCAGATGACGGGTATAATGCTCTTGAAACAGATCTGACAATTGCAATGGATCACATGATACTGGCAGCCGAAAATGAGGGTATTGGTACCTGTTGGATAGCAGCATTTACTCCAAAGGTTCTTAGAGAATCGCTTGAACTCAAAGAGAATGAAGAAGTTTATGCAATTACTCCATTAGGCTATCAAATAGAAGGATTTCAAAAAAAAGAAAGAAAAAAAAGAAAATCATTCGATGAAGTTGTTAGATTTATTTAATATCAGCTTAAGATTGAGGATGGGATGACATTTTCTACTTTTTTACTGTTGTCGTAATGCGCATCTAATATATTTCTGGAAATGGTTGAAAAATTATCATTTCCAGAAAGCATATTAAGATTTTCCAGAAAACTGATTATTAATAATTCTATTTCCTCATTTTCTACCTTTAGATACTTAGCTACGTGATATAAGTCTGCAACAGAAAGTGGATAAATATTCATGCCATACCCAGGATTTTTGTATATATTCTGAAGTACCCCTAAACAGGCAAGTATCCCAGGTTCATATAATTCTTTGAAACGATACTCTGTTAAAGTTGTAATAGCAAATAATATTAGAGATCTTGATGGTGTTAAAGTTGTAAAAATACTACCAGGATTTCTGTTTTTAATTATTGCATCCATAGCTGCTGGATTATTATATTTTATAATTTTCTGAAATACAGTAGCTGTATCACTATTTAAAGAGTAGGAAGCAAAGTGTCTTGAAAACGCAAGGACTGCGGCTTCTGCCTCGGTCGTATGGGAGGAAAGCATCGATTCTATTAACTGAAAACCTGACGTATCCATGTTATATGCTTTCCATTTGTTCTATAAATTTATTTCGTATATTCCTGGGTATTCTCCTGTTAAACTCCAGTGTTTTTATAGTCTGAAAATTTTTTGATGCACTAAAAAGCTGGCTTTTATTCATAACAAGATTAGGAGGCACATTGAGCTCTCTGGCAATCTCTTCCCTTATATCGAAAATCTTTTTCAAAAGATTTTTCTCACTTGACTTCAATTTCTTATATTCAAATGATTTTAATATTCCGGGTATTGTTTTTTTGTCAAAATCTACTGATTTTTTAATTATAGTGTAAATTAATTCTTCTGTACTGCCATTTTTTTCTACCAACTCGAACAGCATTTTCTTTAATACAAACAGATGCTCAACATCAGACAGGGCATATTGCATAGCATCTTTGTCCACTGGTCTAAGAGTCCAGTTATACTGCTGAAATTTCTTTTTCTTTTCAATAGTAATACCCAATAACCTGGATATGACAGCATCCAGCCCCTTTTTCTCAAAATCGAGGATATCAACCAATAATTTCAGGTCATAAACTGCCTGCATTTTTATTCCATATTGTTTGTAAACCAATTTACTATCTGAAATAGCATCATAAAAAATTTTCATAACCTTTCGATCTTCAAGGGTCTTTGCCAGCTCCTCTCTACTTACAGAGTATGGGTCTATTACAAAATATGTAGTTCCGTCAAAGATCTGGATAAGACAGAGAGTTTCCCCGTAAATATGAAGGTTAAATTCTCCTTCAAAATCCATTGCAACTATTTCAATATTGTTTTTATCCAGATGTTTTCTATAATCTAGTAAATCCTGATCAGTGGAAATTAATGTATATTCTTTCATAATCAAACTGTGATAACACCTTTTTTAATAATGATATTACCATATTTAGTAGTCTCACCAGTCATAAGAATTGCATAAGCCTTTTTACTCCGTTCATAAAACTCAAAGCGTTCAATCTTACCAATAGGTTGTGTGTCAGGGTAGTACTGATCTATAACTGATCTATAAGATTTTTCAACCTCTGGGTCTGGTGTGTCATTGGAAGGGACTGCCATCATCTGAACAGGGTTACTGACATAGCTGTCAAGATTAAAAAGAGGAAGAATCCCGTTAAGAAGATCCACGACACCAATTCCATCTGCCCTAATTACTAATTTATTCATTGTATCCCCGGGATAAAAAGCATCTGCTATAACTAGCTCATCACCATGACCCATTTTATAAAGATGATACAGCAATTCCGGACTTAGATATTTTGATATACCTTTTAGCATTTAATTTCCTCCTCTAAGTTTTCATAATAATTCAGTACATCATTATGATAGCGAAAAAGCTAAAAATCAAGGGGATTGCAGTTATCTACAATTTTGTGATAAAATCCGATCGGGGGCTTCTTCTTGAATCTTATAAATGCCTTGAACATACAATTCTCAAAACCACTAACAATTGCTTTTGTCGGAGCTGGAGGTAAGTCCACAACAATGTATCGCCTTGAACTAGAATTTGCAAAAATACAAAAAAGCGTTTTGGTAACAACCACAACAATGATTTTCCATCCAAAAATAAAAGCCAGGCCGCATAATACTTTTTACACAGGTAGTGTCAATTTGTTATTAGAAAATATTTCACCCTCTCAAGGAACCATCACTGTAGCAGGATCAGAAATAATCTCAGAAGGAAAAAAGATAAAAGGATTTAGTCTTTTAGAAATACAACAGATTCAGGATTCAGGATATTTCGATATAATACTTGTTGAAGCAGATGGAGCAAGGGGAAAACCAATTAAAGCACCTGCAGAATATGAACCAGTTATTCCTATAGATACAGATATAGTAGCAGGAATTATTGGTATGGACTGTATAGATACAATTATTAATGACCAAAATGTTCACCGTCCCGAAACATTTACAAAAATCACAGGATCTTCAATGGGAGAAATAATTGGAACAAAAGTGTTAAATAATCTAATTAAATCTCCTGCAGGTATCTTTAAAGGCACTTCCCTTAAAAGCAGAAAAATTGTTATATTTAATAAAAGCGATACAGCATATCGTATAACCAAGGCAAAAGAAATTGTCGAAAATATATCAGAATCCTTAAATATAGAAAGGGTTCTAATTACTTCAATGACTGGAAACGACTATGAATCGTACCACAGGCACGAAGTGCCGAGACTGGTCGCAAACGAGTTTGCTGCTCGTCCATGCGTCCAGGGGAACGATCTCCCCGACCCCGTTATGGCAGTTATAGAAACAGGAGTCAACCAATGGAACTTTTTCAGGCAGCAGCAGAACTAAGAGAAAAAAATATACCTTTTGCAATTGCAACAATAGTCTCATCAAAGGGATCTACCCCGCGCAGTAATGCTAAGATGATTGTAATTAATAAAGATACAACAATTGGTACTATTGGTGGAGGCTTGTCAGAATCCTATATTATTGGAGAATCAGTTGAATGCATTAAAACAGGTCAATCTAAAATGGTAGGATATACCCTGGATAGCGGAACAAGCAAGGCAAGCATAGCTATGACTTGTGGTGGAGATCTTGAAGTATTTATTGAAGTAATAGTACCGAGACCGGAACTTTTGATTATAGGCGGTGGACATGTAGCACTGCAAATTGCACGTTTGGCAGAAACTCTTGATTACAGCATAACAGTAGTTGAAAACAGGAAAGAATTTATATCAGAAGAACGTTTTCCTATGGCCCGACAGTTATTTTATCATAAAAACATTACAAAAGCAGCAGAAATGGCTCAAATAGATAAAAACACCTATATAGTTATATGTACAGGAAGTGTAGATGAAGCAGCCCTGGGATCTGTTATTAATTCAGATGCGGCATATATTGGAATATTAAGCAGCAGACGGAAAATTGCCCTTATTATGAACCATATGAAGGATGATAATTTTGACGAGGCTAAACTTGCATCGATTTATGCTCCTATAGGCCTGGATCTCAAAGCGGAAACTCCCGAAGAGATTGCTTTCAGTATACTCTCGGAAATCCGTATGATTCAGGCAAGATCATCAGGAAGATCTATTAAACAGAAATATGACAATCTAATTATAGTCCGGGGTGGAGGAGATATTGCTTCCGGTTCTATTGCCAGACTTTATAATGCAGGTTACAGAATTGTTGTTTTGGAAATAGCTGAACCAACAGTTATACGAAGTAAGGTTTCTTTTTCACAGGCTATGTATGATGGTTCTATAACACTAGATGGTGTAATAGCAATTAAAGCAAATAGTGAAAAAGAAATATATGATATTCTTGTAGAAAGAGCCATCCCGGTAATAGATGACCCCAAAGGAAAATATATTTCCACATTAAAACCTATAGCAGTTATTGATGGTATTCTTGCAAAAACCAATCTTGGAACAACCAGAGAAATGGCTCCAATTGTTATAGGCCTTGGCCCTGGGTTTGAAGCAGGAGTAGATGTAGATGCGGTTATTGAAACAAACAGAGGTCATAGTCTTGGAACTGTTATATTAAAAGGAAAACCGGAACCTAATACAGGCGTTCCAGGAGTAATTGGAGGAGAGGCAGGAAAAAGGGTTGTCAGATCCACTGCTCCTGGAAGAGTTGATGTAAAGAAAAATATTGGAGATATGGTTAAAAAAGGTGACATCCTGGCCACAATTGGAGATAGTAAAGTTCTATCCCAGCTGGATGGTGTTCTAAGAGGGATAATTCATGATGGAATGGTTGTCCCAGTTGCAGGTTTCAAAATTGGAGATGTGGATACCAGGGGAAGTGTAGAAAACTGTTTTACAATATCTGATAAAGCAAGAGCTGTTGGAGGAGGAACACTGGAAGCTGTTCTTGCTTTATCCCTACCTAAAAGAATGAAAGACTAAAAGCTAAGAAAAGAAGGAAGTATGGAAAATATCAAGCAGATAGAACTTACCAAATATACCAAATTCGCAGGATGTGGAGCAAAACTGGGACCAGGGACACTGGATAAGGCTCTTTGTGGACTTAAGCAACCAGAATATCCCAATTTAATAGCAGACTTCAAGACAAGTGAAGATGCAGGAATTTACAGGATCTCTGATGATATAGCACTAATTCAAACAATTGATTTCTTTCCTCCAATAGTAAATGATCCATATATTTTTGGACAAATTGCTGCTGCAAATGCACTTTCTGATGTTTATGCCATGGGAGGAAAGCCAATTACAGCTTTAAGTGTGGTAGGTTATCCTAAAGACACCCTGGATATGGAGCATCTTCGAAAAATAATGGATGGTGGTCTGAACAAACTTATTGAAGCTGGAGCAGCATTGGTAGGTGGTCATAGTCTGGATGATCCGGAATTAAAATTCGGTTATGCCATAACAGGAATTATACACCCGGATAAGGTTCTCCGTAATAACACCCTAAAACCAAACGAAACCCTTATACTTACAAAACCTTTGGGAACAGGAACAATAAATACAGCACTTCGTGCAGGGAAAGCTTCAAGTGCAGCCATTGAAGAATCTATGAAATCCATGGCCTTTCTTAATAAAACAGCCTCTGAAATTATTCAAAAATACCCTGTATCTGCATGTACAGATATTACAGGGTTTGGTCTTCTTGGACATGCCTGTGAAATGATGTCAGGAACAAATACAGGTCTTAAAATTAATTTTTCAACAATTAATCTCTTTCCGGACACGATGAAATATATCTCAGAGAAGTATATTCCTGCAGGAACAGGGAGAAATAAAAGATATAGAATGAGTTACATAGGTAATTCAGATAATATTTCAAAAGATATTCTTTACACATTATTTGATCCACAGACTTCAGGAGGATTGTTGGTGGCTGTTCCCGATGAGTTCAGCAGTGAAATCCTTGATAAACTGAAAAAAACAGGGCATACTGCATCTGTAATAGGAAATACTACAAACAAAGCTGAGAGGATTGAAATTACTACTTAAACCGAAATATCAGTAAACTTAAACTCTGTTACATCAAAAAGCCCAACATCAGTTAATTTGAGCTCTGGGATAACAGGCAAAGCCAGAAAAGCAAGAGTCATAAAAGGGTCAAGATTCCTGTTTACTTTGAGTACTTCATATGCAATAGCATTCATTTTTTTTAATTTTCTATTAATTTCAGGCAGAGGTTTATCAGACATAAGTCCAGCAATAGGCAAAGGAAGTGTCCCTAATATTTTACCACCAGAACACATAGTAATTCCGCCTCCGATCTTAATAAGTTCATTTACACAAGAATACATATCTGAATCATTATCACCAATTACAATAATATTGTGAGAATCGTGAGCAATAGTAGTTGCAATAGCACCTTTTTGGAGTTTAAAATTTTCTACAAGCCCCAGGCCTATATTACCTGTTGCATTGTGCCGTTCTATAACAGCAAGTTTAAGAATATCAAGTTCTGAATGCTGATCAAAATTCCCATCTTTATCCAGGAAAATCTTTCTCTGAACTTTTTCAGTTAATAGGCTATGAGCCTTCAATCTCATAACTCTGGCAATATCACCTCTAAGTTTAAGTTTAAATTTTTCCATGCCAAAGGGTTTTACATTCAGTTCACCTGAAACTGACTTAATATCTTCATCTTCAGTTTCAAATACTGCTTCACCGTCCCTGGCTACCAGCAGACCTTTGTAGTATACATCCAAAACAGTAAAATCTTTAAGATTATCAACTATAACAAAATTTGCTTCGTAACCTGTTGCTACAGCACCTATTTTATTCAGACGATAACACTGTGCAGCATTGATGGTTCCCATTTGAACTGCAGTTATGGGATCTATCCCCATTTCAACAGAAATTCGAAGATGATTATCAATATGTCCACTATTAAGAATATCTTCTGGTTGTCTGTCATCTGTACAAAACATACATCTTCTTGAATTACCTTTTGTAACCCCTCCAAGAAGCGCTTTAAGATCATGAGCAGCACTGCCTTCCCTCATAAGAATATACATGCCTGCTCTTAATCTTTCCCTCATTTCATCTACAGTAGAACTTTCATGATCGGTTCTTACCCCTGCCGAAGCATATGCATTAAGAGCTTTACCCTCTATCATGGGGCCATGGCCATCTATTAGTTTATTCCGACTGCTTGCAGTAAGAATTTTATCCATAATATCTGTATTTGCAGAAATTACAGAGGGATAATCCATAAGCTCACCAAGACCAAGTATATTTTCATGATCCATTAGGGCATCAATATCTGCAGCACCAAGAACAGCTCCGGAATGTTCAAATGAGGTTGCCGGCACGCAGGATGGAATCATAAAATATATATTCATTGGTACTTTTTCAGCTGAATGCATCATAAACTTAATGCCTTCTGATCCCTTGACATTTGCTATTTCATGGGGATCCGCAATTACAGTTGTTGTCCCATGAGGAATAACAGCCCTTGCAAAAGCAACCGGAGGAGCAAGAGAAGATTCAATATGAACATGACTGTCTATTAAACCAGGCATTAAATACTTACCTTTTACATCTATTTCGACTTCACCATCATATGGTCCAATTCCTACTACCATTCCATTATCTACACCAAGACTTCCTTCAATGATCTCATGGGATAAAACATCAACAATCTTTGCATTTCGAAAAACCATATCACATCTTTTTTTACCCGCTGCAACTTCAATTTTTCTTTTTAATATATCTTTATCTGTATTATTTTTCATGATCATCTCCTGGGATTGTAACCAATATATCATATTTTATTTTCCTGGGTACAGACGTAGCATGCTACGTCTCTACAACTTTGTACGGGACGCAGATCTGTGCTTCCTACGGTAATACATAAAATTTTTATAAAATATTCACTATATTATCATTATTATGCTTACTAATTGATAGAAACATAGATTTTCTATCATTTGAATTGTTTTTTTTTACTTTTTCCTTGCCAATTGGATAAATACAGGATAAACTTATTTGTTGAATAAAAATCTTAGAACCCTGGTCGCAAACAAGTTTGCTGCTCGGGTATACAACCAAAGGAGTTTTAAAATGGAAAAACTTTTCAAACTGAAAGAACATAACACTACTGTAAAAGTAGAAATTCTTGCAGGACTTACAACATTTATGACAATGGCATACATTCTAATTGTTAACCCACTGATTCTTGCTGATGCCGGAATGGATTTTGGTGCTGTTTTTACAGCAACTGCTATTTCTGCAGCTGTTGGTACACTGGTAATGGCTTTACTTGCTAACCTACCCTTTGCACTTGCACCAGGTATGGGTCTTAATGCATTCTTTGCATATGCTGTTGTACTTGGAATGGGTTATTCCTGGCAGTTCGCTTTAACAGCAGTTTTCCTCGAAGGTATTATTTTCCTTATTCTGACAGCATTCAATGTTAGGGAGGCGATTGTAAATTCAATTCCATCGAATATTAAAAAAGCAATCTCAGTTGGTATTGGGCTTTTTATCGCTTTTATTGGACTCGCAAATGCCGGAATCATTGTTAAATCACCGGCTGATGGCTTAATAGTTGCACTTGGTGAAGTAACCAGCGGTGGAGCTCTTCTTGCCGTTATTGGTATTGTAATTACCGGTATTCTTTTAGTATTTAAAGTAAGAGGCGCTCTCCTTTTGGGAATAGTTGCAACAACTCTTATTGGTTTTCCAATGGGAATTACACACTTACCTGCAGCAGGCAGCAGCTGGGCTCCTCCATCATTAGCCCCGATCTTTTTTAAATTTGATTTTTCTAATATCTTTTCTATGGATATGCTTATCGTTCTGTTTACATTCCTTTTTGTAGATATGTTTGATACAGTTGGGACTCTTATTGGAGTTTCAACAAAAGCCGGTCTGATAGATAAAGATGGAAATATTCCAAAGGTAAAAGCTGCTCTTTTTGCAGACGCAGTTGGTACTACAGTAGGTGCTATACTGGGAACAAGTACAGTTACAACCTATGTTGAGAGTGCTGCGGGTGTTGCAGAAGGCGGAAAAACAGGTCTTACTGCTTTTACAGCAGCTATTCTGTTTATAGTAGCTCTCTTTCTTTCTCCTCTGTTTCTAATGATACCTGGTGCTGCAACAGCTCCGGTTCTGGTACTTGTGGGTCTTTTCATGATGTCACCAATTAAAGAAATTGATTTGGACAATTATACAGAATCAATTCCAGCATTCTTAACAATCATCATGATGCCTCTTACATACAGTATTGCCGAAGGTATCATGTTTGGTATGCTTTCTTATGTAATTCTTAAAGCACTTACCGGTAAAGCAAAAGATGTACATCCTGTAACTTACATTGTAGGTATACTCTTTATTCTGAAATACATACTGTAAAATCAAAGTATTTGTACAAAAAAAAGCTGTCCGGTTTGGACAGCTTTTTTTTATGTTTGAATCTTAATCAGATCCAGGATTCACAAGTAGGGTGTCTTTATATAGATCGCATTATTTCAGCAGCTGACTCCACAGCATCAATAATCTGCTGATAACCTGTACATCTGCAGAGATTTCCTGCCAGTGCCTTTTTTATTTTTTCCCTGCTTGGTTCTTTCTCCTGAAGTAATAGAGCATAAGTGCTCATCACCATGCCGGGAGTACAGAAACCGCACTGTATTGCTCCACAATCTATAAAAGCCTGCTGTATAGGATGCAGAGAACCATCAGCTGCCTCCATACCTTCTATAGTTATTATTTTCTTTGTTATTGCTTTATTTAGTTTAACTATACAGGCTCTTTTACTGCTTCCATCTATCAATACAGTACATGCACCACAAACACCAATATTACAACCATTTTTAGTGCCTGTCAGATCTAATTTATTTTTAAGAAAATCCATTAATGACATTTCAAGATCAGAATCTGGTATTTCATGTGCTTTTCCATTTACTGTTATTTTATTCATCCACAAACTCCTCAATGTTAACAATATAACAATATAACAATATAACAATATCTTAAATAATAAAAGAGATTATTCATGGATAATGCAAAAAAACAGTTAATCTATTTATTTTATCGCAATTATCATGTCATATTTTAACCTTTTACTAAGAATAGCTATAAATAAGCTAAAAAATAACTTGACTTACTGTAATAGTATTGTATACTAATTGAAATAATTTTATAAGGAGCAGATTTATGAGTGATTCGGCAGAAAAAAGAATTTCTACTGACATGATTTACAATCTCAATGACAATCCGCCACCATTACAGGCATTTCTAGCTGCACTGCAGCACATGATGGCAATTTTTGTAGGTATTATTACACCGCCCCTAATTATTGGTGGGGCACTTGGATTACCTCCGGATATGAGAGCATATATTATTAATATGGCTCTCTTTGTTTCTGGAATTGCAACATTTATCCAGGTTAAGAAATTTGGACCTATAGGATCCGGACTTCTTAGTATTCAGGGAACAAGCTTTACATTTCTTAGTCTCGCTATTGGAATAGGTTTTTCCGTTCTTAATTCTGGTGGAACACCAGGACAGGCACTCGGTACAATCTTTGGTGTAGCTTTAATAACATCTCCAGTAGAGATGATCTTCTCAAGGTTTATTCCATTTCTTAAGAAAATTATTACTCCTCTTGTTAGTGGTATTGTTGTAACTCTTATTGGTATGTCTCTTATTAAAGTAGGTATGACAGATATCGGTGGTGGTGCATGGTTGCTTGCCAACAAACCGGAATTTTTTGCAAGTGGTACTAACATAATGCTGGCTGCTATTGTGCTTGTTACAATTATTCTTTTTAACAGAAGCCAGAATAAATATCTAAGAATGGGCGCTATTGTTATAGGTCTTATTGTTGGATATATTATTGCAGCAGCTATGGGTCTTGTAAACTTTGGCAAGATGAGTGGTTTAAGTGTTATAAATGCCCCTATTCCTTTTAAATTTGGTTTCTATATTAGCTGGGGACACGTAATTCCAATGGCTCTGCTCTATTTAATAACAACAGTAGAATCAATTGGGGACCTTACAGCAACTTCAATGATTTCCGGTGAACCTATCGAAGGTGAGGTATACATCAAACGAATTTCCGGTGGTGTACTTGGTGATGGTGTAAACTCTGCAATTGCAGCAATTTTTAACTCCTTCCCAAATACTACATTCAGTCAGAATAATGGTGTTATTCAATTGACTGGTGTTGCAAGTAGAAGAGTAGGATTCTGGATTGCCGGACTTCTGGTACTTTTTGGACTGTTCCCAATAGTTGGTGGATTGTTCTCAATTATTCCTAATTCAGTACTTGGTGGAGCAACTATTATTATGTTTGGTACTGTTGCAGCTTCAGGTATCAGAATTATAGCAAGCAGTATTATTGACCGAAGAGGCGTTATTATTATGGCAATCTCCTTTGGTCTTGGTCTTGGTGTAGCATTTGTACCTGCAATTCTTAGCCATGCACCATCACTTGTTCAGCAGATATTTGGTTCTGCAATTACAACTGGTGGACTTACAGCTATTTTCCTTAATATTGTCCTACCACAATCTTTTAGAAAACAATCCGCAGGAAGTAATCCTTTGGGTGATATGAGCTAGATTCTAACATACTCAATTGTAGCGTTCATAAGGCTGTCCTTTTTTGGGGGACAGTCTTTTTTTATTGTTGATTTACTATTATTCTTAATATATAAATAATGATGATTAAAAATAAAACCAATACACCTACAGGTATTATGGCTTCCTATGGAAGTGGTAAATTCCTTGCTGAATTTTTTATTGGAGCCTTCGGAGCTTTGGTATTTAAATTCTATGAAACTGAAATTGGACTTTCGGCTGGACTAAGTGCTGTTGCAATTATTCTATATTCCATATGGAATGCAATTAATGACCCTCTAATAGGTTACTTAACATCAAAACCAACCCCTTTTTCAGGGAAACTGGGAAGAAGATTTCCATGGATTTTCATAGGATCCATACTATGGGGCTTTTCATTTGTTTTAATTTTTGCTGTACCAAAATCCCTTAATGCTGACACAGTGTTTATTAATCTTCTTGTGGATGCTAGGTAGTATATGCCTCTTTGATACTTTCTTCTCAGTATGGGAAGTTAACTATCAGTCTATTTTTCCTGATAAATTCAGGGGAAAAGATGAACGATCAAAAGTAGCAGGAATTGCAACATTTATAGGGGTATTTGGTATTGCTTTGGGAACTGTTCTTCCTGGTCTTATTATAAACTATGGAGATGCGTCTACATATCTTACAAATGGATGGATTTTCCTTGGCCTTGGTTTAATTGCTGTCTTTCTTCTTATACCTGGGATAAAAGAAAACCAACAGATGATAGATAGATATATGCAGATAGCGGATAAAAAACAGGATTCTTTCTTTTCCCAAATGAAGGGTGCATTTAAATTCAGAAATTTTGTTGCATTTATTATACTCTACTTTTTCTATCAATCCGGAGTTATGTTAATGACCGGATCTGTTCATTATGTGGGTGATTATGTTCTTCCCGGAGACAGTACAGATGTAACAATCATTTTTGTAGGAATGCTTATTGGCGCCCTCCTGTCCATACCCTTTTGGCTCTTTATAGCAAAAAGAGTAAAAGGGCACCAGAGCGTTCTTATTATTACAGCTCTGCTCATGGCAGTCTTCTCCTTTCCTATGACTTTTATTAACACCTACACAGGGTTTACCATAATGATGGCATTGTGGGGAGCAGGATTCGGAGGCTTCTGGTTAATGATGACACCTGCTATGGCTGATGTTATAGATGAAGTTGTTCTTACAAAAAAAAGAAGAGACGATGGAGTACTTCTTGGGTTCAGAGGAAGACCTTAATTTGTAATCTAACAAACATTATTTCTTTTAACTCGGGTAGGCACAAGGCCTACCCCTACACATTCATTATTACTTTACCAATATAAGGTAGATTTCTGTGTTTCTGGGCATAATCAATGCCATACCCTATTACAAAGACATCAGGTATTTCAAATCCAACATATTTAACAGAAACTGGAACCTCACGTCTATCAGGTTTATCAAGAAGAGTGCATATTTCCAAAGATGCAGGTGATTTTAACAAAAGGTAATCTTTAACTTTTTCAAGGGTATAACCGGTATCAATTATATCTTCAACAATAATAACATTTTTATCCCGAATATCTTCCTCAAGGTCTTTATTTATTCTTACTTCTCTTGAAGATTCCATAGAATTACCATAGCTCGAAACAATCATAAAATCAATTTTAGCTTCCAGGTTTATTTCCCTGGCAAGATCGGCTAAAAAGACTACAGAACCTCGAAGCAGCCCAACCAGAATAATATCACCTTTCCCCTTATAATCTTTTTCTATTTCTTCTCCAAGTTCTTTCACCCTGGACATTATCTCTTTTTCTGATATAAGTTCATCAATTTTATAATCCATTATTTAATTTTCCTTTGGATGCATAGGCGAGCAGGAAGCTTGCTTCCGACCAGCCCTTTGGATAAATTTAAGAGATGCGTCAAACAACTGCTTGATCCAGGGAATGCCCTGAAACGTATGATCAGCCTCATCAATGAGCACAAGCTCTGCTCTACTACTGAATACCTGCATATAAGCTTCAGAAACCGCTACAGGAACAACTGTGTCACCAGTACCATGAACAATAAGCACTTCACCTCGATACCCTGCTGTTTTTTCAAAAACATTTATCTGTCTGACATCTTCTATAAAGCCTTCTCCCAGGCGAAGACCACTAATATCCATTATATCGCCAGTAATTTCACCATTTTCAATCTGTTTTTCCCTTTTTTCAATAAAGAGCCGCATTTCACCGGCTGGAGCCCATAATACTAGACCTGCTAAATCTGAAGATCTCATTCCAGCAAGGTATCCGGCAACGGCTCCCCCCATACTCAAACCAAGAAGTATTATATTATTTTCATCAATCATATCCAAAGATTTAAAATAATCCAGAATAGTAGAAGCCTGTTCCACTTCACCAGAAAAAGTCATATCAGTAAAGATTCCATCACTTTCACCACTACCAAGAAAATCGAAACGGGCACTGGCGATACCGCTACCAGCCAATAGTCGCGAAAAGCGAACAAACATGAAACCAGGCTCCATCCTATCCCCACTAAATCCATGATAAAGAATAACACCAGGAAACTTAGCTGCGGAATCAGTATCAGGAAGATGTAACATTCCTCTTAATTTACCCTTTCTAGAGTCCAATTCTATATACTTTTCCATAATATTCCTCCTTTCTGCAAAGTGTAACATGGGAAATCTACTTATCAAAGCAGATACTTCAAAAAGATTTTTAATTGCCTAAGCACTTATATTGCACCAATCAGACAGAAAATGTATGGTGATTGTATAATAATATGGGATGGAGTTAATATGGAAAAGCAGTTGAAAAAAAAAGCAAATGAGATTGATGATAATCTGGATTTACTACAGTATATTAATTTCAAACTTGCAACCATGGGAAAACCATACTTTTATAAACTTGAAATTGGACAGCGATGTGGAAATGGTGAGAATGGTGATGTAACGACCAGAAACTTTATTGATATAGCAAGTAATCTAATTCAGAATTATAATGAAAGGAATAGGCTCCTGACAGATTATCTCTGTGCAGCAGACAGACGAATAAATGGGTTCCTTAAGAGATATTTTGATGGAATTGGAGAGGAGATAGTAAATATCCCTACAGGAACGTTCGTTCTGGACAGAGCAGGGCTTGCAAGACACATGAGTCTTCCCCCGGATAAAAATGAGTATATAAATGATTATGTTTCATCCTACAGAATTAAACAGGGGGTACTGCACAACCCAAAACATGACAGGAGAACAACTATAGGAACCTTCCATATTGTAGCTGATGGACTTCCTGTACCTGCTGACAAAAAAGAAGTGCCAAGAATTACCTTTGCAAGACTTCTGAAAGAAGCTGTTAATCCACCAGACGAACTGCTTACCCTTCCATTTACAGCCTCGCAAAAGGAACAGGCTAAACTTTTTACTTCTGTTTATATGAAACCACCTGTATCCCCTGAAGTTTCAGATTTTATACCTCAAAAAAGAATGGAAAATATATATTTTGCTCCTTCCTCTCTTATCAGTAATATAGACTTTGTTGAATCAATTTTTGGAAACGCTGGAGATCCTGGGCTTATTGAAAACGATTCAGCCCTTGATGTTGAGGGATGGAGCGGTCATACAGGGTGTATTATCCTTGCCCCGAATATACTCGGGTGCACAAAAAAAGTTTTAGGCCTACCTCACTATGACGATGCAACAGCCAGAGAAAGAAAAGACGGCATGTGCTGGAAAGATGATGTTGAGCTTTATAATGACGGGCTACCTTTTAAGATTTCATGCAGAAACAGTGACGGAGTTGTTGTAACTATTCTTGCTGATAACTATTTTGGTTATACAAAAAAAGAAGTTAAGACACAGATATCATATTCGGCCAATCTACTCGGACTGGCAGAAGAGGAACATGCTGGAGGAGCTCTGGTTTTTCCTAGAAGAAACCTTGGTGAGCATTATTTTCCAACAGTAAAAGAGCACAATTTTGAAGAGATTAAAAAGAATTTTTCAGAGATAATGAATCTTCATCCTGAAAATTACGGTATAGATAAAAATTTTCCTAATATTACCTATCTACCCGAAAATATTGAAGTTAATCTTTATAAGCAGGAAATCAAATGGGAATATGAAGGTGAAGAGAAATCTTTAAGACTTCTCCCTGGAAAAACTTATATTCTTCCTGATGGTAGCAAACTCCATATAGAAAAACATCCTGAAGCTCCAGTGTGGCGACTTATTGGCACCCATTACAGAGGAACATTCTGTCACAAACCTTTTACAGTTTCAGGGGGTGGAAAATCTGAAATTTCAAAATCTCTACTTAACTCAATCATTTATGATACTTTTTATATTAATAATCTCAAAGAGGATTTTGATATAGTTGAGAAATTGTTTAATTATGACTACAAAGGAAGGTGGATAACTGACAGAGGAAGGACCCGAACTTCAAGAGATTTCTTAAGTGAACGCCGTTCAGTTGGATCTGTAATCAAACTATTAAATACCTCAACTCATTACACAGATGAATATAATTCCTTAATTGATGCTATTCCAAACAGAATTAAAGCATTGGCTCTATATATCAAGGGTTTTTACAGAACAGAGTGGGGAAATGACTGGAGAAACCACTTCAGTGTAAGAATAATTAATGGTAAAGAGGGAAATGCTCTCCGTTTTGATGGAAGAACAATTACTGCAGGATATCTACGAGTTGGGTATGCTCCGGATAATATGTGGTATGTACACAAACTAAGAACAGACTTTATAGCTGCCGAAAAGCTACAGCAGGAGGATGATATAACTGTTTCTATTACAATAGATTCCGATAAACTCGAAGGAATTAAAGAGTACCTTAAGGGAAATAGTATAAAACTTATTAAAAACTGCGAATTCAAACTTTTTCAAAGACCTGATGAAGCTATAAACAGAGGATATGATATTGAAGCCGAAAAAGATCTTGCAGGAAAAGATAATTTTATCTCAAACTATGAACCACTTACTACAGAAAATGCAAAGGAACTAATTGAAAATTCAATTAGTTTTGATGAATATACTGAGCCTATACAAAAAATGATCAGAGAAGGTGCTGAAGCAGGCAAAGGGATGTGGTTTATATCTCCTTCACACCCCAGAAAACTTCCAAATGGGCTTAGTACAAATCCCAGATACCTGCAGACAAGACCTGATTTTACAGACCCTGAATCATACTACAGAGGGGAAATCGGATCCAGATTTGCAAGTAAAACAGCAATGTCAAAACCATTCTATCTACCGGTAGATGCCGTACTGCCATCAAGAAGAAATAACAGTCCCGATAAAAAAGCGGGTATAATAGGACTAAGTGTCTACAACCCTATTCATTATCAGGAACTTCCGGAACTTTTCATGGATTTTATATGCAGTCTTTCCGGAAAATCTCCATCTACAACCGGTGCCGGAAGTGAGGGGGCACTTACAAAGGGACCATTTAATATGCTATCGGCGGTAACAGATCTAAATAATGCTCTTCTTTCTTTTATACTTACAGGCTACTCAGGATACACATCTGTTGCCGGAAGTATTGGAAGCAGAACCAGGTTTGCCCATGATATCAGTATTCTCATCCCCGAAATCTGGTGTCGTCTGGAACCGGAAGAAAGAGTACCTGATAGATTGATAGAAGAAGGTTCACTTGAAAAAGTTAAAGACCTTGAATGGGAGGGTAAAAAAGTTCTTTCAAGCAGACTGGGATACAGGATTACAGAGACATTCCTTTTTAACTACATGGGAAGAATATTTGACGAACCTCATGCAGTATTTAACAATGAGATGCTTAAACCGGAAACACAGGACATGGATGCCTTTGTTGAAGGTATTAACCATATTATCGAAAGCCAGAAAAAAGTAGCTTTGGTTTATTTTGAGGATGGGAGTATAGAATCTGCAATACCGCCTATTAAAGCCCTCTTCCATATAATGGTAAAAGGTAATTATGAGGGAAAAGACATTAATGATCCTGATATAAGAAAACTATTCAGCAAAGAATATGTTATTAAGAGCGACTGGTACAAAAACAGACTTCAGCTAAAGCAAAAAAGGGATATTACACACTGTAAAAAAATTATCAGCTATCTTGAGTCTTTTATGCTGGTGAAGGAAAATAAAGAACTGACTAAAAAATTAAATATTGAAAACAGGCTTGTTAAGTGTAACGCAGATCTCAAGAGAGTAAGTTCCAAAAATTATTTAAACTTTCTTGAAGGGACTATAGGTCTTGATCCTGTTTATGGTATGGAAGGCTAGTTATTGTCTAAAACTGCTCACATAGAACAACTCAATAAAGAAGCCTGGGAGAATGTTACTAATAAATTCTCCCTTTATCGTGATAAAATTAATGTTACTCCTTTTTTCATAAGTTTTATGGAGCAACTGCCTGAATATTCCTCAGTATTGGATCTGGGATGCGGAACAGGCCTTCCTTTCGGAAAATATATTACAGACAAAAATCATATTCTTAGGGGAGTAGATTTCTCTGAAAATATGATTGAACTGGCA
>JAQIBN010000146.1 GCA_027859095.1 Spirochaetia bacterium
AAGCTATTCTTAATAATCCCAATACGCCCCTCCGTTTGGGCACGGCGTTTCTGATGTTCGCAAAAATCATCTTCTTTCAGTCTATCCTGTAATTCAGCTACAGACCTTGGACACATATAATCCTTAATTCCTTTTTTCTTAAGAAATTTCTGATTGGTCTTACTAAAAAAACCGCGATCTGTTGTGGCACTCTTGGGGATGTAATTGTCATATTCTTCTTCTAATCTCTCTATACTTTTTTTAAGTATTTTGCTGTCTGCAGGTACTTTGTCCTGATAAAGTTTCCAATCAAGAATTAGGCCATCTGCTTGTTCAGCAAGAAAAAGAGTATTACCAAATTCTAATTTCCCACCTGCTTTCCCCCTGACTATCACATGAATATCCTTATCGTAGAGGCTCAGGATTTTTTCATTATTTTTCACAAACCTTTCGCCTATTATTCTTTCGTGTCCTTGTCTTATTGCTTCTGGAAGTTGAGTGAGCACATTTTCTATTCTTGCTATGATCAGATCCGTTTCTTTTCTCGTTAAATCTGTCTCCTCCCACCTGTTTTCCAGCAGTTCCTGGTGTCTTAGGCCGTGGAGAGCTACCTTTCTCAGTAATTTTTTCATAAGACGATAGATTTTCTTCCGTTAATTTTTGCTATCTTTTTTCCCTTTTGTATGCGTCATTTCAATACAGAGTTTGTTAATTGCTTTAATAAACTCTGCTGGATCATCCATCCTGTTTTTTAAACCATGGGCACGTATCAGTTTTACAGCTTTCATAATTGTTCTTGTTGCGTCTCTCAATAAGACCCAGTCTACAGGATAATGAATATTTGCTTTAATAGCTGTCGAGTCTGCAAAATACTCATCAAGAGTAATGGACTCTTCTAACTTTAATCGATTCTCTTCTGTCTCTATCTCCGGTGATATTGCTGCTTTCAATAATATTGTATTCATCTCACGGATTAAATTTTCCGGAAACATTTTTTCATATCTCTCAAGGCTGCTTTTTGAAGGAACTTTAATTTTATCTATTCTGTCTATCAAACAGAAATGTTGAAGAAGTTGGCTTTCTGCCAATCGGATACTAAAAGGCCGGTATGACTGTCTGGTTAATTTCCTTGCAATCGTAACCCTGATTGCAAGTCTGACCTTTTCCTGAATACTCATCTGCAATTGCTCACTTAGTTCAAAAATAGTTTTTCCTTCTTCTTTGGCAGATCTAAGTCCTTCTTGAATCGCCTCTTCTAAAACATATTCTATTGCTTGTTTTTCGATGCCTGATAATTCTATTATTTCAGCTATTCGAAATAGCAATGCTTTAAAATTATTATATTCAGCATTTCCGATAACAACAGGAAGCACCCCTTGAAATTCATTCTGAAATGGTAGTATCTTAGACATAAGGTACACTCCTGATTTGATTGCTAGTCTATCAGGATTATAGTGTACCTTTTTCTATGTTTTTGCAATTTTTGTAATGTTATATTTTATCATGTAGAGATCCCAATTCCGATCATGCTTTTATTAGAATCATATTTTTGTACATATTCGATCTATTTCACTGTAAAAGCTACTGATTTGCTAGCTCCTCATTATTTTTTTCAAATAATTTTTCATTTTCTGTTACATATTAAATATAATTGCTAAACGATATTATGGGACAGGCTCTATATAAAAATTTTAATCGTAATATATCTTATTTGGCAATTTTCTTAAACTCTATTTTCCAATGCCTACCTGTACCAATATTATAAGCTCTGGCAAAATTCCCCTGGTTTATAGCAATGGCCATATTATATACTGAATTTACATAAATTATCTGCTCACTTGCATAAACATCTGCAAAAGAACGGCCATAAACAATTCTGTTATTATAAGCCATGGTAGAACCATTTCGAATAATTACTTCAACATGATCTCCATGTTGAAATCCTGTTTCTACAAATATATTTCTTGGAATATTTGTCCAGAGACTACCAAAGCGAATATCAAGGATATCAATGGTTCCTTTAACAAAATTTAAATCCTGTTCAACTTCGCCGACTTCCAGTTCACATGTTAAGTCCAAATCTACAGTAGACCCTATCTGATCAAAAGATATTTTCCCGGAAGCAAGTTTAGCTCCTGTATTTGCATAAACATCCCTTCCATGAAAAGTATAGGAATGTTCCGTATCCTCTCTTCTATGTTTTGTTTCATCAATTTCACGCATTTCTTTTAGACCTACATATTTATTTATATGTGTTAACGTTCCATTATCTGGCGTAACAATATACTGCCCCCCTACTGTTTCTGCTACAACACTTCTTCTGCTGGAACCCACACCTGGGTCAACAACAGAAACAAAAACTGTTCCTTTCGGCCAGTATTCTATTGTTTGAAAAAGACGGTAGGATGCATCCCATATACTATAAGGGGGAATATCATGAGTAAGGTCCTGAATTTTAAGTGTATCATCTACAGTATTTGCTACACCATGCATTGCAGAAACAGCCCCATCTACCAAACCAAAATCACTTTGAAATACTAATAATTTATTCATTTGTTTCCCCTCATTTTCTTGTCTTTATTTCATAAAATTAAATAGTCAGACTGATTGAACACCTGCCTGCTAAACTGCTTTAAACTTGAATTATATTACATTAACTAAAAATTGCTGTCAAATGAGTAATAAACTGCATTATTAACATTACATTGTTTTTTGGACTTGAAGTTTCCAAAAAACAATGTAGAATGGAATAATGTATACCAGAAATCTTAATAAACCATTAAAAATTGAAAGCAGTTTCTTTTTATTTGGTCCCAGAGGGACCGGGAAAACTACCTGGCTTAGAAATAATATACCCGATTCTTTATATTTCGATCTTCTTGATTCTAATATTTACATGGATCTACTCGCCAGACCTGAAAGATTGGAAGAAATGATTGTTTCTCCAGGGAATCACTGGATAGTTATTGATGAAATACAACGTATACCTATGCTTCTTAATGAAGTTCATCGATTAATAGAGAATAGAAGATTAAAATTTGTTCTTACTGGCTCGAGTGCCCGCAAGTTACGCCATGGTGGAGTAAACCTACTTGCAGGAAGAGCTCTAACATTTAATATGTATCCACTTACAGCAGAGGAGCTCGGTAAAGATTTTAATATTGATTTTTCACTCACTTACGGACATCTGCCTTCAGTATATTCCGGTGTAGATCCATCAGAATATCTGGCTTCCTATGTCGCCACATACCTTCGTGAAGAAGTTTTGCAGGAGGGTCTTACCCGGAATATAGGTGCTTTCAGCAGATTTATGGAAATAGCTAGTTTTTCACAAGGTTCAGCCCTCAATTATTCTGAAGTAGCGAGAGAATCAGGAATCGACAGAAAAACAGTTATGAATTATTTTTCAATACTGGAAGATCTTCTACTTGCCTTTACTCTGCCGGTTTTTTCTAAAAGAGCAAAACGACGACTGATGAATCAGAAAAAGTTCTACTTCTTTGACTCTGGTGTATACAGAGCTATCCGCCCATCAGGACCCTTGGATGCACCGGAAGAAATTCGTGGAATTGCTCTTGAAACACTTTGTTATCAGGAACTGCGTGCCGTGAATGATTACTACCGCCTGGGCTATTCACTGCACTATTGGAGAACTGCAACTGGAGTCGAAGTAGATTTCGTATTGTATGGACCTCTGGGTTTAATAGCAATCGAAGTAAAACATTCAAAAAAAATATCTTCCAAAAACTTATCAGGATTAAAGACATTCATTAATGATTATCCAGAAGCTCTTGGTTTGATCATTTATATGGGAGAGAGAGAAGAGATTAGGAATGGAATCCGTATTATTCCAGCATCTATAGCAATACCCTCATTCAGAAAAATCCTTTCTAACAATAATAATGAATGAATATAAGTTCTTGACTCCCTATTATTTTTCAATATACTTAAAATAGTGGAGAATCACTAATGGACAAACAAAAGACAATACTACTTGTAGAAGACGATGCCATTATTGCTCTTAATCAAAAAATGCAGCTGGGAAAAAGTGGATATACAATAACTCATGTTAATAACGGTGAAAAAGCTGTTGAAACAGTAAAAGAAGCAGAATCTATAATTGATTTAATTCTAATGGATATAGATCTGGGGAGTGGTATAGACGGAACACAGGCCGCCAGTAAGATCCTTAAACTAAAGGAAATACCTGTAGTTTTTCTTTCTTCCCATACAGAACCTGAAATAGTAGAAAAGACAGAATCAATTACGTCCTACGGCTATGTTGTAAAAAACTCCGGTATTACAGTTCTGGATGCATCTATTAAGATGGCATTTAAACTATTTAATGCACATAAAGAGGTTCTAAAACATAAAATTGATGCTGATAATGCAAATAAAGACCTAACCAGACTCAATCGTGCTATTGAGAACACAAAAGATATAGTCTTTATAACGGATACAGAAGGTACAATTATCTATATAAATTCTCAATTTACAAATGTCTATGGATATACAAAAGAAGAAGTAATTGGAAAAGAGAATGCTAAAATTATAAGTGCAATAGATTACACTGATGAGGAAAATCATGTTTTTTGGGAAAATGCTAAGAAAAAAAAGCATTTACAATTAATTTTTAAAAATAAATCTAAAAACGGCAAATCTATTACTTCCGAAACGTCAATTGATCCTATTTTTGATAAAAATGGTAAATTAATAGAATTCGTCCAGATCCATAGAGATATAACAGAAAAACTTCAGGTGGAAGAAAACCTGAGACAAAGTAAAGAAAAACATAACGAGTTATCAAATAATGCTAACACTATGCAAAGCCTGCTTAATAATTATGAAGAGGCTATTTGGTCAGTAGATAAAAATTTCAACTATACATCTATGAATAAATACTTCATAGAAGATTATAAAAAAGCCTATGGAAAAGAGATAAAACCAGGATGCAATGGTCTTTCACTTCCGCAACATGAAGTATTCATATGGAAACAAAAATATGAAGCTGCATTAAAAGGAGATAGAATAAGTTTTGAATTCAATGAAGACGCCCAAAGAGAGAAAAAATATTTCAGGGTAAATCTTAACCCAATACGCGAGAAAAATATAATAACTGGTGTTGCTGTAATAGCGGTGGATATAACAAAACAAAAACTATCAGAACTGAAAATCCAGAATGAAATAAGCAAATCACAACAGTACCTAGATATTGCAGGAGTTATGTTTGTAGCTATTAACAAAGATGGTAACATTACTCTTGTAAATAAAAAGTTGTGTGAGATAAGTGAATATAAAGAAGAGGAATTAATCGGAAACAACTGGATTGAAATAATGATCCCAGAACGCCTGAAAGCGGAAATTATCCCTGTTTCAAAAAAACTGTTAAATGGTGAAATGGAACCTGTGGAGTACTATGAAAATCCCATTCTTACAAAAACTGGCAAAGAAAAACTTATTGCCTGGCATAATACACTACTAAAGGATAACAATGGAAATATTACAGGCCATTTAAGCTCTGGAGAAGATATTACAACAAGAAAATCTGACGAAGAAAAAATTAAGAAATTACTTAAAGAAAAAGAACTAATTTTAAAAGAGGTCCACCATAGAATTAAAAATAATATGACAGCACTAATTAGTATAATAAAACTTCAAACAAATACTGTTAAAAGTGAAGAAGCTGTCAATGCTCTTTTGGAAATAGAAAATAGAATTAGAACTATGATGGTACTTTATGAAACCCTATTTCAATCAGTTAATTTCCAATCTGCTTCCGCTAATCTATATTTCCCCACTCTAATTGAAAGTATTGTGAGGAACTTCCCCAATTCAAATATAATAACAGTTAATAAAGATATTGCTGATTTTCAACTTGATGCAAAAACAATTTTTAATACAGGTATTATTATTAATGAGCTTATTACAAATTCAATGAAATACGCATATAAAAACAGACAATCCGGAGAATTATCAATATCTATAAATTTGAAAGATAACAATATAATTATTATTGTAGAAGATAATGGTATTGGCCTTCCCCAAAATTTTGATATAAAAACAAGCTCCGGATTTGGAATGAAACTTATTCAAATGCTAGTAATACAAATGGATGGGAATATTGAAATAGAAAGAAAAAATGGAACAAAATTTATAATCAATATTAAATTGGATCAATAATCTATACATAAATTCCGATCATTTCGATTGATCAAGAAGCCATAAAATTACATCTTCATTTGAAAATGTTTTTGTCCATGAATTGTGACCAGTATTTTTATATTCTGTATAAATAGGAGCTCCCCCGGATCTAATAAGTGAATTAATCATATTTCTTGATCGTTCCGGAGAAACTATAGTATCATTTTCCCCATGGAAAGCCCATATGGGAATATCTTTAATAAACTCTGTCAAATTTTCATCTCCACCACCACAGACAGGGATACCTGCTGCAAATTTATCAGGCATCCTTTGTAGAATTTCCCATACAGCATAGCCTCCCATTGAAAAACCGGCAGTATAGATGCGGTCGGAATCTACTGGGTAGTTTTTAATTGTATCTTCAAGGAGATCAATTGATAGTTTCATAGGCAAAGTTGGAATAGCTTTCATCCTGCTTATAGCTGCATTACGAGGTATATCAGACCACTGAAAATTAGAGGGGCATTGAGGGACAATAATTATTACAGGGATTTGAAGCTTTTTTGTAATTTCCAATATATCCTTTGGACTCCCCAAAACTGGCAATAGATTATCCTTGCCCCTGTTTCCTGAACCATGAAAAAATAATATTAAGGGATAGAGGTATATCTCTGATTGCTCCAAATGATCATCCGGTAAGTAAATACGGTAATTTAGCTTTTCCCCTTTTACATTTTCATACACTCTAGCCTCAAAAGCCCCGGCAGCATACATAAAAGGAGAAAGTATAAATACAAATATTAAAAAATAAATAATTTTCACATCACACTCATTTATTAAGTCTTAAATAAATTCATTTTTCTGGTAATTAAACTCACTACTGGATTGAGACCCAAAGATGTGAGCATACCTATAGCGCCCCAGGAAACTCCTAAAATTGAAACAATAGTAGATGGTTTTATAAGTGCTATAATTACGGATAAAAGAATAAAGAATACACTTGCAATTCTCATCAATAAAGTGAGTTTTGCATCACTAACATTTTTATTTATAAACCCGGCATTAAAGCATCAACATTAAGACTGCCCCCTTCAAATACTGCTGGAGCAGTTTCCGGATTAATATAGAACCTTGTAGTGGATCCAACAAAATATGCAATCCCCCCTACTAACAAAGCAAAAACGGTAGATGCAGCCATTGATTTATAACCACCCATAAATACAACAGCATGCCAATATTCTATTCCCTGAAAAGAGTATTTAAAAAGATGGGAAAGCCCAATAAATACAGCTCCTGAATATGGTATTAGAAAAACAAAAATTATTATTGATGCAAATAATTTCATTCCCCGGATTCCAAAAAATACAATGGTCAAAGCATAGAGTATAAGGATAATAATTCTAACTGACATTTGTTGTCTCCTGTTGATCAAGTTGTTCACACTTAGCTTAAGTTTATCATAGACATTATGCTTCAGTTATGTAAAGGTCTTGGTAATTAAGTTTACCAGGGGCAACAAAATGGATCAGACAGATTTAATGGAGCAATTTATACAACTTGCTAAACAACACTATCCTGAAGGTTTTGATAAGGTAATATTACCCCCACCGGTTTTTATCTCTATGAATGCGGAATTTATTTTAATTGATCAGGAAAATGCAATAGTAGAAGTAAAATTTCCTGTACCAGAAAGCTCTCTAAATCCTTTTGGGAGTATGCAGGGTGGAATAATAGCAGCAGCAATTGATAATGCAGTAGGTCCCTTAAGCATGTTAGTAGGACCAATTAATTTTACAAGAGATATGTCTTTAAAGTATAAAAAACCTGTAAGAGGAGATTATGAATACATAACTGTCAAAGCAGCTCTTACCGAGAAAAAGGGAAGACGTCTCTTTTTTTCGGCAGAGGTTATGGATCCTAAAGGAACACTCCTTGTAAGTGCCAAGTTAATGAACTGGATTATTGACTAGTAATTTTTACTGCACTAATTTTAAAATCCGGAATCTTTGCAACAGGATCGCGAAGATCATTTGTTAGCTCATTAACAAGTGTTTCTGAAAAATGCATTGATATAAATATAACACCTTTTGGAGATCGATCAGTGACCTTGAGCTCTACAGAAACAGAACCTCTTAAAGAAGAAACTGTAACTGTCTCTCCATTTTTAAAGCCGTCTTTTTCTGCAGCTTCAGGATTTATTTCAGCCAGGGCTTTTGGATATATTTTGTCCAACACAGATCGCCTGGTCATTGTACCACCATGCCAATGATAAAGAACCCTTCCTGTGGACAATATGTAGGGATATTCTTTACTAGGCTGTTCCGATTCCAGCCTTAGTTCAAGAATATTGAAAAGCCCCTTCCCCCTCGGAAAAGTATCTGCAAAAAGATAAGGCGTTCCAGGATGATTTACATCAGGACATGGCCAGTGGACACCACCCTCTTTTTCCAATCGGGAATGTGATATTCCCTGAAAAGGAGGAACCAGTTCTGCCATTTCCTCCCATATTTCAGAAGCTGATGAAAATTCAAACCCAGAGCTTTCTTTTCGATCCAATCTGGACTCAACCCTTAATGCTAGCTCCTGTATTAATTCCCAATCTACTTGTGCTTCTCCTGGAGTATCGAATGCCTGTTGTATCAGTTGAACACGTCTGTCACTATTTGTAAATGTACCAGCTTTTTCAGCAAAGGAAGCAGCTGGGAATATTATATCCGCATACTCAGCAGATTCATTAAAAAAGATATCTATCATTATTACATTCTTTAATTTTGAAAAATGGTGCCTTGCAGCATTAAGGTCAGGTTCACTCATAAGAGGGTTTTCACCAAGTATTATAAAGTCTGTAATAAGACCTGAACCAGCTGCATCTGACATCTCAAGGGTAGTCAGTCCGGGTTTATCATTTAGCGAGGTTTTCCATTTAGATTCGAATTTAATTTTAATATCATTATCAGCAACACTCTGGTACCCGGGATAATAAGCAGGTAATCCTCCAGTATCAGAACAACCCTGAACATTATTCTGTCCACGCAAAGGGTTCAAACCTGTTCCCGGCTTGCCAAGATGACCACAAAGTAGTGCAATGTTTGCTATAGACATAGTATTATCTGTTCCATGCACACTCTGACTTATCCCCATACCCCAATAAACCGCAGCAGAGTTAGCATTTGCATAAATTCTGGCAGCTTCCTTAATATCATTAGAAGGAACACCTGTAATAGTTTCTACCCATTCAGGTGTAAACTCACCTAAGCTTTTGGAGTAGATCTCAAAATTTTCAGTCCTGGAATCTATAAAGTCAATATTATAGAGTTTTTCTTCAATAATAATATTTGCCATTGCCTGAAATAAGGCAACATCGGTTCCTGGTCTATGTTGAAGATGCAGAACTGCAAAATTGGTTATTTCGGTTTTTCGTGGATCTATAACAATAAGCTTTGCACCATTTTTGACAACAGCTTCTCTTAAGAATGTACTAATAACAGGGTGAGTCTCAGTTGTATTTGAACCTGTTACTATAAATACTTCCAAATCTTTCATTTCTGCAATTGAATTTGACATAGCCGAAGATCCCAATGCTTTTTGAAGACCTGCAACTGATGCTGAATGACAAAGGCGGGCGCAATGGTCTACATTATTTGTTTTCAATGTACTCCGGGCAAATTTCTGAAAAATATAATTATCTTCATTTGTTGCCTTTGCACAGCAAAAAGTACCAAATGCATCTCCTCCTGACTTTTTATACGTTTCGGATATTCTATCTGCAGCAAGATCCAGAGCTTCATCCCAGGAAGCTTCTCTAAAACCTTCAAGACCAACAGGCTCTCTAAGACCACTGTCAATGTTCTTTCTTATAAGAGGCATTTTTAATCTTGAATGGTGATGGGTAAAATCTGTACCAAAACGGCCCTTGGCACAAAGTCTGCCAAAATTAGGTGCAGCATTTTCCGGAGCTCCGGCACTTATTATTTTATCATCTTTAATATTTAATTCTATCTGACATCCTACGCCGCAATATGGGCAGGTAGTTTTAACGATTCTATCAAACTTCATTATTCTGCCCCTTCTGCTTTAATATTGTATTCATTACTGGAAATCAAAGCTCCAGTAGGGCATACAGCCACACAGTTTCCACAAAAAACACAGGAAGTTTCTGGTAATTTCTTATCATAAAATGTTGAAATTTTATTTGTATATCCTCTTCCTGTTGTTGTAAGAGCATAACTAAACTGAACATCAGAAGAGCAAACCTGTACGCATCGTTCACAAAGGATGCATTTACTATAATCTCTCATATAAAAAGGATTATCATCTATTACAGGATACTTTCTTTCTGCTGTATCTTTAAATCTATTAGAATCTGCTCCATATTTTTCTATTTGCACAGCCAGTTCAGGTGATTCAGATAGATCCGTGGAACCTGACAGCATTTCAAGAATTGTTCTTCTTGCACGAATAACACGTTCAGAGTCTGTTTTAATCTTCATCCCATCTGTTACTTTTGTAATACAGGATGGAAGAAGGACCCTCGCTCCTTCAACCTCTACAACACATTGCCTGCATAACCCCGGAGGTGTTAGCTTTTCATGAAAACAGATTGTAGGGATATGAATACCTGCCTCTAAAGCTGCATCCAGTATTGTCTTATTTTCTTCAATCTCTTTCTTGATATCATTTAAATACACTGTAACCATTACTCTACCCCCAACTCTTCCTGATTTTTAAATAGTTCAGGCCAAATAGTCAGTGCACTTAAAACTGCAGATGAAGCTGTCTGTCCCAGACCACACAGGGATGCATCCTTCATTGTAAGCCCCACATCTTCCAGGCGGTTAAAATCACCCGTCTTAGGGCCTGTTTTGTTTATTCTACCTATTATTTCCTGTTGTTTTCGTGTTCCCAATTGACAGGGATAACACTTTCCACAACTCTCATGATTAAAAAAATTAGTTATATCTACTAGAATCTCACGTACATCTCTTGTTGCATCAAATACCATGATAACCCCTGAACCCATAGATAATCCTGCAGCTCTTAGAGTTTTCTGATCCAGTGCAATCTCCCAGTGCTCCTCGGGGACAAAACTTCCCGAAGCCCCTCCCAGAATAATTGTTTTCATTTGTTTACCATCAGGGATTCCCCCACCCCAGTCTTCTATTACTTCGTTCAATTTTACACCAAAAGGGAGCTCATACAAACCTGGTCTAACAACATCCCCGGAAAGACAAAAGAGTCTGGAACCTGATGGAGATGCAAGTCCTGGATTAGAAATCATTTTCTTTTTATCACTTAAAATACGGGCAAGGTAACTGAATGTTTCAACATTGTTTATGTTTGTAGGTTTACCAAACAGACCGCTAACAACAGGATAAGGAGGTTTATTTCTGGGGTAGCCTCGTTTGCCCTCTATTGATTCAAAAAGTGCTGTTTCTTCACCACAGATATATGCACCGGCACCGGATCTTATTTCCAGCTCAAAACTGAAGTCAGAATCTTTTATATTACTTCCAAGAAAACCATTACTTTTCGCTTTTTCAATTACCTTGGCAAATAGAATCTGTGCATCCTGATACTCTCCCCGGATATAAATGTAACCATATTTTGCCCCAATAATATAAGCTGAGATCAACATCCCCTCAAGAACACTGAATGGATCTTTGCTCAGCATTACACGATCTTTGAATGTCCCTGGTTCAGACTCGTCTGCATTACAAACAACATATGATTCAGAATTTTCAGCCTGAACAGCACCTTCCTCTTTGAGTCCAGTTGGAAAAGCAGCTCCTCCACGACCAAGAAGGCCACTGGACTTAACTAGCTCTATAAGATCCTTCCGGGAAAGGATTAACGCATGAAGAAAGCCTGTAAAACCACCTTCTTTTATAAAATCATCAATACTGGCCGGATCAATTTTATCAAACCTTTCAGTTAAAACAGGATTATTACCATATGTTTTATTATCAAGTACAGATTTATTGCCTTCTATCAGATCATCAATACTTTCTATAGAAAGATCACACAATGTTGAATTATTTACCATTGCAGCAGGTGCATGATCACAGAGACCAAGACACTGGACAGTTTCTACCATAAATCTCCTATCTGAAGAGGGAATCCCCTCTTCCAGATTTAGTTTTCCCAATAAAGCCTTTTTAATTTTTTCCGATCCCTTAAGAGAACACAACGGGCTTGTACAAACCCGAATAACAGTTTCTGCAGTTGGTTTTGAGTATAGCAATGAATAAAATTCAATAACTCCATAAATATCTGCTGGGGCTACCTTTAGAATTTTACCTATTTTTAAAGCAATATCCTCTGGAATATATCCAAAGAGCTCCTGTGCTTTCAATAATGATGGAAGTAAATTTGTACGTTCTTTAACTTCCAGTTTATCAAGGTATTCTTCAATTTTCTGGTTATTAGCATTTTCCATAATATTCCTCTTTATTCATTTATAGATTAACTTATCTGTCATCATTTAAGAAGGGGTAAATCATATTTAATATATACCGTCCATTTTATTTCTTAAGTTCATTCTTCATGGCTTTTCCTAGCAGTCTGTCGATCTGATATCTCACAG
The DNA here is from genome assembly GCA_027859095.1 of Spirochaetia bacterium. Classification (GTDB taxonomy): domain Bacteria; phylum Spirochaetota; class Spirochaetia; order B11-G9; family B11-G9; genus JAJRQE01. The sequence continues at coordinate 12,704 of JAQIBN010000146.1, forward strand.
CATCTTAAAAATAATGTAGCATAGTTTCTTTTTATTTTCAAAACACATTCTACAGTTATTCTTGATCAGATTCCCAATATTATCTGCG
>JAQIBN010000220.1 GCA_027859095.1 Spirochaetia bacterium
CTATAAAAACATTAGAAATATGTCTGAAAAAGGGGGATTTGATATCATAGGGCACCTTGATGTAGTAAAAAAAACAAATATTAATTCTATTTATTTTGATGAAACAGAGGAATGGTATACAAAGGAAATCAAAAAGACCCTTGAATGTATTGCTGATAATAAACAGATAATTGAAATAAATACTGGAAATATAATCCATGATAAGTCAAGAATATATCCATCACCTTGGATATTAAAAATTGCCAATGAGTACAGGGTTCCTGTAATGCTGAACTCTGATGCACACAGACCCGATCGACTGGATAATTATTTTGAACAAGCCAGAGAAATGATTAAAAATGCCGGATACAGAGATATTAAAATTTTAATTGATAAAAATTGGGAAAATGATAGAATTATCTAAAGTTTCAATTAAAATAAACCGATATATAGGATGGGTAGTTCCGGAGGTTTACAATGGAAAAAAACGAATCTGATATAATTGCACTCAAAGAGGAAAATAGACAGTTACAGGAAAAAACAGTTAATCTTAAAAAGACTGTAAAAACTCTTCGGCGTAATTTCCAGGGAATAGTTGAATTACTCGCAGAAACGATCTCACTTGATAACCGTTTTCTTGGTGGTCACATGAAGCGTACTGCAGAGATGGCAAAATCTTTCTGTGAATTTCTGAAACTACCTAAAGACATAATCTATTTAAACTATTATGCCGCTCTGTTACATGATATTGGGCTTGTAGGTACTAATTCAGACATTATCGAAAAAATTACAGAGGATCTTAGTGATAATGACAAAAAAATATTCCTGGAACACCCTGTACTTGGTTTTGAAATTATTAACTCCATCTACAGCCTAAAAAGGATTGCTGCTATTATTAAATCTCATCATGAAAATTATGATGGAACAGGATTTCCAGATAAACTTGCCAGTGGAGAAATCCCAATAGAAGCAAGAGTTATCCGCATAGTTAATGATTATGATATTAATAAGTTCAAACTTTCCCTTACGACAAAGGAAGCCTGCTCACTAATTGAGTCAAAAAGGGGTAAATTTTATGATCCTGAACTTGTAATAAATTTTTTATCGTTTATTTCACATTTCGAACAAAACAATAAGGGAACTGCTAAAAGCATAAACTGTGAAGACCTGAAGCCAGGGATGTATCTAAACCAGGACATCATAATGTCCAATGGGTTGCTTCTCATCCCCAGCGGAGTAATTCTTGATAAAGCAATGATTGGTAAAATCCAATCATTCTCCTCAATGCTCCTGGGTCATGGATTAATACAGGTTACTTATTAGAGAAACAGAAAACCGGTTTAAAAGGATAAAAATTACAAATTATATTAAATATTGGCAATTCAATTGACAATATTTAATAATTTAGCTTATTGTTAACTATGATTAAGAGATCAATTTCTGAAAAAGCCTTACAGTATGCTAGTCAATATCCAATAGTTACCCTGACAGGACCCAGACAGTCTGGAAAAACGACACTAACTAAAGCTCTTTTTCCAAATAAACCCTATGTATCATTAGAAGATCTCGAAAATCGAAATCAAGCTTCCGTCGATCCCAAAGGTTTTTTAGCCCGATACCCCGATGGAGCTATCCTTGACGAAATACAACGGGTACCTGATCTCTTCTCATACATCCAAACTATTGTAGATCAAAAAAAACAGGAGGGTCTGTTTATTCTAACTGGAAGCCAACAATTTGAAATGATAGAAACATTAACACAGTCCTTAGCTGGTAGAACAGCAATTATAAAACTACTGCCATTTTCATATGATGAAATATACAAAGACTCACCACCCGTTGACCTCTTTTCTCTCCTTTATACTGGATTTTACCCCAGAATTTTTGATAAGAAACTTAATCCAACTGAAGCTTTATCATTTTATGTTTCAACATATTTAGAAAGAGACGTCAGAAAATTAATAAATGTTAAAGATCTTACCCTTTTTGAAAATTTTTTAAAGCTATTGGCGGGACGAAGCGGTCAAATATTGAATACAAATAGTTTGGGTGATGATTGTGGATTAAGTCACAATACGATTACAAGCTGGATTTCTGTACTTGAAGCAAGTTATATTATAAAGCGGGTTGCCCCATATTATCGTAATCTTAATAAACGATTAATAAAAGCACCAAAAATACATTTCCTGGATTCAGGACTTTTGTGCTATTTACTGGGTATTACTGAACCTGGTCAATTGATAACTCATCCCCTAAGAGGAGCAATATTTGAGTCCTATGTTGTTTCTGAAATTTATAAATATCATTATCATCATGGCATCCCTGATAATATCTATTATTTTAGAGATTACCAGGGACATGAAGTTGATGTTCTTATAGAAAGAGCACAGTCCATTGATCTAATTGAGGTCAAATCATCCGCAACTTTTCAGGAATCTTACCTTAAAGGGCTCAAATATTTTGAAAAGCTTTACGACGGAAAAATTAATAAGTCGCTTATTTATGGGGGAAAAGAAAGTTATAAATACAAGGACACAAAAATAGTAAACTGGAAAAATATCTCATCCTATTTTGACACTGCATCTTAAATCTTCCATTCTCCCACCTACCAGAGTTATCCGCCCTTATACTCTTAGATCCTACAGCTTATTCCACCCACTCAAGGCCAAGCTCAGCAAGCTTTCCGGATCTGGGGACACCTTGTTCATTCCAACCCAAAAATCCATAATACTCAGCTTTCATCCTGTTAAAATCATCTTCATTTACAGACCTTCCTTTTGAAGGGCCATCGTAGAGAGGTTCAAACATTTTAGCCGGGAGTTTATCATCTTCATCTGTAAAACCTCTTCGAAGATTAAGAAGACGCATCATTGTAATCTTACGTTCACCAGCCATCATCAATTCCCAGAAAGTCATATCCATACCGGTAGAAAATTTAACAAGATCTTCAAGTTCAGGATAAGTATAGAGGCTTCCAGCACCCCAGCAAAACATACAGAGGTTAAGAGTATCTAAAACAGAATAATAATACTGGGAGTATACAGTCATACGAACCTTGTTGGTTCCAGTAGAATTAACATCATCGGTTTCCATAATACCAAGTCCCCTAGAGGCTTCAGAATCATCTGTTATTAACCAGTCGTGTTCACTGGACATATGATCTGCACCTATGGGTGTTATTGCATACATTAAAGCCAGGGAAGGTTTAACCTGAGGCATATGAACAGCAAAACCATGGCCTTTAACATGAACTGCATATTCTCTTGTGGCCTCTCCAAAGTGCTTTATAGCAGCTTCAAACCCATCAGCAAGAATATCACCGACACCAGTTCTAGTTCCTATCAGTTCAATAAGCCATATGACACTATCAGCATTTCCAAATCCAAATCCTTTATAACCTATTTGCTCTTCTGTAATTAAACCCTTTTCCACAGATTCAGCCAAATATGAAACAATTCCACCTAAAGTAATAGTATCTATACCGTAGGTATTACAAAGTTCATTTGCTTTCGCAACAGCCACAGGATCAAAAATATCCAAATTTGATCCAAGAACTCCTATAGTCTCAAATTCAGGACCACCAAGTTTATCTGTCACCTTATAGGGAGTCTCTGATTTAACAGTTTTTCTACAACCTACAGCACAACCATAACAAGTAGTACCTTTTGCCAAAAAATCTTCATTATAATTACTTCTGTCCAGTTTAGCATAATCTTTGTGATAACCTGTGGAATAGTTATGTACACAAAAGTTTCCTGCTTCAGCATTTCCAATAACAAGACCTTCAGTACCATATTTTTTTACTATTGAAACAAAACCGGAACCGGGAATTCTGGAAATTGCAGTTTTGGCCAGAGTTTTTAATCCTTCAGGATCCTCAAACTCAACCACTCCAGTGCTTTTTACAACAACAGCTCTAATATTTTTACTTCCAAAAACAGCACCCATACCTGTTCTACCATAGGCATCATGAAGATCACTGGATACAGAAGCATATTTTACAAGTTTTTCACCTGCAGGACCGCACTGCATAACCGAAACACCTTTCTTGCCATATTTTTCTTCGAAAACTCCTCTTGCATCAAGGATTGATTTACCACTTACATCTTCAGCATTAAGAATAGAAATTTCTTCATCCTCAATAAGAATATAAGACAATTTATCTGCCTTTCCAGTTAATATAACAGCATCCCAGCCAGCACGCTTTAAATATGGCCCAAAACTTCCACCAGCCTGAGAATCACCAACACCACCTGTTTCAGGAGAGAGGGCGGTCAAACCACATCTGCTTACACCACTGACAGCTGATCCTGTGGTAATTCCTGGTGCAATAGTAATAACATTTTCAGGAGAGAGAGGGTCTGTATCTGCTTCAGTTTCCTTTAAAAGAAAATAGGTTCCAAATCCTCCACCACCAAGATACTTTCTATAAAAATTCTGATCAAAATTTTCTACTTTTTTAGAACCATCAGTAAGATTAATCCGTATAAATTTACCTGTATATCCTTTTGACATTTACACCTCTCTCCTTTAAAAAGCTTCTTTAAGAAGTGTCATCAGATCGTCCTGAGTACAACTTCTGGAATTTGTATAATGACAGGGATCAAGAAAGGCTTTTCCGCCAATCTCATCCAGCTGTTCTTCTTTTACGCCAACTTCTTTAAGAGATTCAGGTAGACCAATTCTCTTATTAAGGGCTCTTACTTCTTCAATAGCCTTTTCAGATGCTTCAAGCTCATCCATTCCAAATGTATTAACACCAAATTCTCTTGCAATTATTGCATACTCTTTTTTTGATACTTCTTTATTGTAATCCATAACAAAAGGAAGAACTATTGCATTTGCAAGACCATGCTGAAGATTGCATACAGCAGATAAGGCATGCGACAGAGAATGTGCGGTACCAAGATCTTTCTGAAATGCAACAGCTCCCATCATAGCTGCAAGCATCATATATCCCCTGGCTTCAATATCTGAAGGGTCTTTAACTGCTTTTTCCAAATTCTTAACTACAAGTTCTATACCTTTTACTGCAATACCATCACACATTGGATGAAAAACAGGTGCTGTTAGAGATTCTATATTGTGAGTTAAAGCATCCATTCCTGTTGCTGCAGTAAGATAAGGAGGAAGGCTAACTGTTAATTCAGGATCAAGAACTGCTCTGGCTGGAACCATTAAAGAATGGCAAAGGAAAATTTTCCTACCCTGGGAGGTTGAACTAATTACAGAACACTTTCCTACTTCACTTCCAGTCCCAGCAGTAGTTGGAATGAGAATTATTTTTGGAAGTGGACCTGCAATTTCCTTCTTTGTACTGGACTGAGCATCATAATCTGCTATATCTCCACCTTCACCTACAAGAACAGCAAGTGCTTTTGCAGCATCCATGGGGCTGCCACCACCTACTCCAATGATAAAATCACAACCATCAGTTTTATAAACAGCTACACCATTCTCAACATCAACATCATGAGGATTAGGCTGTACACCCGAAAACACTTTATAATCAATACTTTTTTCTTCCAGCACTTTAAGAATACTCTTAAAAGCGTCTGTCTTCTCCATCATAGGATCTGTTACGATAAGGGGTTTTTTTACTCCCAAATCCTTAAACTCTCCTGGGAGTTCACCAATTGATCCAGATCCATAAATTATGGACACAGGGAATGAAAACCGGGTAATCTCTTTCACCATTTAATCTACTCCTTAGGTTGCATAGCCGAGCAGGGACGAAGTCCCGACCAGGCTTTTTATTAGAACCACAATTTACAAGATAATTCAAATTAATACATAACAATTCAATTATTATTTTCTTTTAGCAGAATATCACTTTCTACAATATATTGACAACATATATTTTGCTAAATTCGTAGTAACAAATAAGTAGAGACATAGCATTGCTACGTCTCTACAATTGTGTCATCGATATTAATATTTAATGTGCGTATACCAAATCCGGCAACCAGGTAGTTATCCCAGGAAATGCCATTACAATCCCTAATCCAAGAACCATTAATGCTACAAACGGCCATACAGAACGATAGATATCACTAAGGGATATTTCTTTTTGGCCCATCGCCTTCATAAGAAATAAGTTATATCCAAATGGTGGTGTAAGATATGCAATCAGGGCTACCTCCTGTAATATTCTAGAGAGGTAACCCTAAGTTAAATTTTAATTAATACCTTATAAGATAATAATTCTAGTATCTGTATGGAGCTCCAGCTTTTTCCATTGTAGCAATATACTCTTTCATTATTTCTACAACTTTCTGAGTTCTTGGGCTCTTATCTGAAATTTCGTCCCAGTATTTATATGCAGCATCTTCAACTACTTTCCATTCATCATCAGGAATAGTTGTAAGTTCTAACTTATCTCCATGAACACGGTAGTTAGCTTCTCCCCACCAGTAGGAAACATATACATTCTTAACCCCTGAAGGTCTTCAATATGATGGATAGGTTTTGTTGTAGCAAAATTACATGGATCCCAGCTCCCCTGACTAAGCCAGGTTACACCTTCAATTTCAGCATAAGCTTCTTCCCAAATTTCATTTAGTCCATACCATTCCCAAAGAACATTTACATCAAGACCATATCGAGCAGCAAGAGGAAAATATGCAGCGAAAATTGATACATCAACAGGGGATGACATTGAATCGTCATCACTGACAGCCATATCTACAATTCCTTCCTGAAGTGCTCTAAAAAGCTCTCCATGCGGTACAAGCTGATCAGCAGTATACACTTCAATTACCATTTCGCCATTTGCAGCAATGTTAAATTCGTCAATCGCATTCTTAACAACATGATCATTCAGAGCTGGACCAGCATATGACTGAAGTCTCCATTTAATAGTTTTTTTAGGTGCTGCAACTCCATCTGTATCTGCAGATTTACCACTACAGCTGGTTATCATTGGAACAAAAAGTGTTAAAACTATCAGAATACTGATAATGGGGGATAATAGATTTCTCTTCTTCATACTAAAGCCTCCTTTATTAAACCATAATTATTGAAAGTCAAGAAAAAAACAAAAGGATCAAAAAAAATCAAAGTAATCAGTCTATCAATTCGCAGAGAAATCAATTTGTAAGATCATTTAATTGAGAAAGAGTAATTCCCTCCGCAAGAGCACTTTTTTTAAGTGGATCCGGTATAGATTCAGAAAGAAGTATAGACAGAACCTGTTCAAAACTAAGAATATTCATTTCAATTAAAAATTTTCCTATTCTTTTTTGATTTTCATTTTTAAATGGTAGTTTTCTCATCTTAGCGGCTCCTGCTTTTAACTATAGTAAAGAGCAAGCTGGAAAGATAGTCGAATTATAAAAATAAATAAGAAATCTTTGACTTGTAATATTATAACAGCTTTGTTGACACACAGAAAGCATTTACATAGAATAGGCACATATTGCTCCGGTAGCTCAGCAGGATAGAGCAGCTGCCTCCTAAGCAGCAGGTCGGACGTTCGACTCGTCTCCGGGGTATTTAAAAGATTTCACTTTGTGGAATCTTTTTTTATTTGCTGAATTAGATCTCATCTGAATTTAACTTATGCATCCAATTCCCCTGGCTAAGTAAGTAAAAACCAGCTATAGCCACTACAAGATTCGATGCAAACATCCCAATCCAGATACTTACAGGCCCAAGACCGGTAAAAGCAACCAGAAGGAATACCAAAGGTACTCTTATCCCCCAAAGGCGAATAATATTTAATGCCATTATTGGTTTAGTATCTCCAGCACCCTGAAAAGCACCATTAGCAACAGTAAAAAGAGCAAAGAAAATAACAGAAGGAGAGACTATTTTAAAAAGCATGGCTCCATGATAAATAACATCCAGATCATCAACAAAAAATCTTACAACAAGATTGCCTCTGAAGAAAGTAATTGTCATCCCAACAGAAATAAAAATAAAAATTGTTATAAAAGAATGCTTTACAATCTTTTTCACATTATTGTAATTTTTTGCTCCCAGCTGCTGTCCAACCAATACCGCTGTGGCCTGGGAAATACCCATAGCAGGCATATTAAACAATCCAATTATCCTGTTTCCTATACCAAAAGCAGCTATTACTGCTGTACCAAAACCATTAACAACACCCTGAAGAACAGTAAATCCAAAGGCTGATATACCCTGGCCGACAGAAGAAGGTAAACCAATTTTCAACAGGAGTTTTATAGCCTTTTTATCAGGAATCATATCTTTATAATGAAGTTTTATACCTTTTGAGCCTTTTACTAGAATTACAACTGCAATAATAGAAGCCACCATTCGGGCAATCACCGTTGCATAGGCAGCTCCTCTTACTGACATTGCAGGAACAGGACCAAAGCCAAAGATAAAAATGGGATCAAGAAGAATATTTAGAAATACAGTCACAGACTGAACAACCAGGGGAGTTATACTATTTCCTACACCCTGAAGTGCACTGCGCAAGATAAAGCTCATAAACATGAAAGGAATGCCTGCAAGAATTATTTTCAAATAATCTGATGTATATTGAAAAGTATCATCAGGGACCTGCATTAGATGTAAGATATTATCTGTAAATATTATCCCAAGGATGCTGATTATAGAAGCTACGACTAAAAGAAGAACTGTCATCTGTCCAAGATAAAAATCTGTCTTCCTTTTATCCCCTTTCCCCATAGATTGTGAAATAAGAGTTGTCCCGGCACTGGAAAATCCAAAAGCAAATATAATTAGGAAAAATATCAAATTCATAGAAATGGAAGGGGCCGAAATAGCTTCCTTCCCAATTTTTCCAAGAAAATAGGAATCTGCAAGATTATACAACATCTGAAGAAAGTTACCCAGCATTATAGGTCCGGCAAGTTTAAGAAGGCTGGGATAAGTATATGCTAGATTGTTGTTATTCAAGGGGGATTTATGCAGAATCAGTCTCCAAACAGGGAGTCAAATGCCTTTTTAGCTTTAGCTTCCTTATTTTCACCTGCTGATCCTTTAAAATTTGAGGTCAATTCGAAAAAATCACAAAAATTTGCTCTTTCTTTTTCCCTTACAGCTTCACTTATACTTTCACTGCAGTCCCAATGACTTCCAGGAGAATAAAACCTACAGTTAAGACAAACCTTTGCATCTTTTCCGCAGGAAGAACATTCTGTATTTCTGTATACCTTTATCTCAAACTCATTTCCACAATTATAGCAATTTCCCATAGGAGAATTATAAAGGTGTTTTGATTAAAGTGTCTATTGTTTTTGAATTATTTTAGAAACTAAACAGCTCAGCTCTATTCTAAAGTAAAAGAAGTATCATATCAAAGGTGAATCCTTGTTGTTTCTATTAAAATAAATACCATTCTCAAATTCATTTGAAGATTCTCTTAACAGTAGAATGTCTTCATCACTCAAATCAAAAGCAAATTTATTTTTATTCTGGATCACGATAATAATTACCTGAAGAATTAATATCAAAGCGGCTGCTGCAGCTGCAACATTAAAAGCAACAACCATTCCCCAACGCTGGTATATCTCCCCACCACCTACAGCACCCAGTATAATCCCAATAGTAAGAACTGATTCATGTATTGCCATACGTTTCTCCCGGTGAATACTTCCGGAAACCCCATGAAAAATACTGCTCGAATACTGGGCTGCAAATAACACCCCAAATAAAAACATACTAAAAGTAAATCCTAACCAGGACCTTATATAAGGAATGAAAAGGGCAAAGACAACCGTCAGAAACTGTAATATAAGCATAAAAACTTTATTATAGTGCCACCAACTTAATTTACCTGCCAGTACAAAAATAAAAGTACTAAAAAGGGCCCTAAAAAGAAGTAGTAAACCAATTGAAGATTCTGCAAGCTGAAGTTCCTCCCTTGCATAAAGGGGAAAAACAAAAAGAATAACTCCAAACACAATATATCCAGTAAGATTGCCTAACCAGGCTACGTAACGGAGGGGTGTGCTGGAATCAACAAGAAGTTTTTTCTCATTTTTAATTTTTCCATGTAATAGAAGCCTGGGGGAAAACATAGGTATAACTACCAGAGCAATTGATAACAAACCATAAATAACAATAATAAACCGAAAAGGATAATTCAGGTTTAATTCAAGAAGCAAACCGGCAAGATAAGGACTAAGAACCAGACCTGTTGACCATGAAAGATTAAAAAAGCCCATCACCCTGTTTAGTTCAGAACCTTCAAGATCTTCAGACAACCATCCCATCAAAGGCGGCCAGAATAAAGCTGTAATCAATCCAAATATACTGTAAAGAATGTACATTAAAAAAAGCGATTTACTAAACATCATGAGTATAACGACAAGTGCCATTATAAAAGTTGCAGTAGCAATAGATCGATGTGCCCCAAGAGTTCTACTTAGTTTATGAAGTAAAAAGCATCCTATTAAATACGAAAAAGCCCACAAAGAGGAGAACCATCCAATCTCTGCAGAAGTAGAATTAAAAACATCTCTCATGTAAAAAACCAGGCTGAAATTCAGTATTCCAATTCCAGTGTTTACAATAAGAGCAGCTGGCAATAGTATAAAAGCTCGTTTCATATATTGATCTTTACCCTATTTTGAATCATTATGCAATTGTGGACAGTGGTAAAATATTCATCAAAAGTAACAAACTTGACAATCAAACAAAAAAAGCCAGTTCTCAAATTATAACAAAGACTGCTACAAAAGAGGCAGAAGCTCATCTGATAGGGTATAAAGATCTTCAGGAGGCCTATGACAGGGTGGCCCTCCTCAATAAAATTGGACAGGAGATAACATCCTCTTTAGATCTTGGAATCGTAATGAATACAATCTACAAAAATATATCATCATTTATTAGCGCAGACCTGTTTGGTATAGCCCTCTATGATAAAGATTCTGAAGAAATTGATTTTAAATACTTCCTAGATGAGGGAAAGAAATTTTCTGGAGGGAAAAAGCCAGTAGATATAGAAGGAAGTATGGCAGGATGGGTTATTCAAAACAAGAAACATCTATTTATTAATGATGTTCAAAATGAATATTCAAATTATGTCCCAAAACTAATAGGTACAAAAGCAGATGGAACAAATTCCCTTATATTTGTACCACTAATAATAAACAATAAAGTAATTGGTGTAATTACAGTCCAGAGCTTCAAGCTCAATGCTTATACTGATCAGGATCTGGAAATCATTCAAGCCGTTGGAGCATACAGTACAATAGCAATTGAAAATTCAAAAGTTCATGAAGAAATTAGGGAACTGAATAATATTATTAGTTCTGAGAAAAAAGAATTAGAGAAAGCCTATCTAAAAATAGATAAACTTGCAAACCATGACACATTAACAGGTTTGGCAAACAGAAGACTTTTTGTTGAGTTACTAAAACAGGAAATCAGGAAAGCTGATCGACAAAAGTCGAAAACTGCTGTTCTATTTATTGATCTGGACAACTTTAAACCTGTAAATGACAGTTTAGGACATTCTGCAGGGGACAAAGTACTGCAAATGGTAGCGCAGAGATTTATTTCCACTTTAAGAGAATCAGATTCTATAGCCAGAATTGGAGGGGATGAATTTGCAGCAATTATCTGCAATATTAAAAATAAAACTGATATAGAAAAACTTGCAGAAAAAATAATTAATAATTTGAGGAATCCATTTATAATTAATACAAGTAAATTCCAAATTGGGATAAGTATGGGAATTAGTATCTATCCTGATGATGACATTACAATTGATGGTCTGTTAAGAAAAGCAGATACTGCTATGTATAAAATAAAATCGGAAAGCAAGAATTCTTTTCTCTTCTATAATGAGATAATATAAGTTATGAATATAGCTATAAAAAATGGAATAGTCATTACTATGGATCCCATCAAATCAATCTTTGAAAGAGGAATGGTGCTTATTGAAAATAATACTATCTCATATGCAGGTGAAGAAAATAATAACCTGATCCAGGCTAATGTAAAAGTTATTGATGCTAATGGTGGAATCATAATGCCAGGGATGGTAAACACTCATACTCATATTGGGATGTCTCTCTTTAGAACCCTGGCTGATGATACAGCAGATAGATTGAAAAAATATCTTTTCCCTCTGGAAAAAAAATTCGTAACACCCGACCTGGTCTATTGGGCATCTCTCTACTCTTTAACAGAGATGATAGAAGGGGGAACAACAACCTTTGCAGATATGTATTATTTTGAGGATAGAGTTGCAGATGCAGCAATAAAAGCAGGAGTTAGAGGAATACTAGGTGAATCTATTTTAGATTTCCCGGCTCCTGATTCAAAAGAGCCTTATGGAGGATTCAAATATACAGAAAAGTTTCTTGAATCTTATTCAAATCATTCTATTATAACTCCGGCACTTGCTCCCCATGCCCCCTATTCACTGGATTTTGAAAATTTAAAAAAAACAGCTGATCTTGCTGAAGAATGGGATATCCCCATTCTAAGTCATCTTTCAGAAATGCCATTCGAGCTGACACAAATAGCAAAGGAATTTGGAATAAGCCCTGTTGAGTTATATTCAAAAGCCGGGCTCTTAAGCCCACGGATGACAGCAGCTCACTGTATCTATGTCAATGATAAAGATATAAACCTCCTTAAAACAAGCGGAACAGGTGTTGCACACAATGTAGTTGCTAATCTAAAAGGGGGTAAGGGGGTCTCTCCTGCTCTTAAAATGTTTGATATGGGTATTCCTATAGGTCTGGGTACTGATGGTCCTATGAGTGGAAATACTATGGATCTAATAAATCTTCTGGGCTACACTGCAAAAATACATAAACTGGACAATAAAAACCGTACAGTAATGCCTCCCCAAAAAGTTGTGGAAATGGCAACCATTGGCGGAGCAAGGGCACTGCTCGCCTATACAACTAAAGGGGTATAATATGCAGAAAAAAATTGTTTTCTTATTTATCATTGTAATGATGTTCTCAATGGTTCCTTTTGCCTTTGCTACTGCAGAGAAAGAAGTTACACTAGAAGCAGATCCTATGCCATTTAAAGGACAGACACTTAACTTGTCATGGTGGGGTTATGGAATGGACCTTCTTGATAAGAACGTAGTAAAGCCATTTGAAGAAAAATATGGTGTTACAGTAGTTTCCGAGACCGGTAATAATTCTGCCAGATTTACTAAAATGGTAGCTCGTAAAGGAAATCCTGTAATTGATGTTGCACTTTTTGCCGGTGCATGGGCTTATAAAGCAACACAGGAAGAAATCATACAACCATATAATCCTTCATTATTAACTAACTTGGATGCGATTATGGAATCAGCAAAAGATCCCCTGGGCGGGCAATATGCAATTGGATATACCATTCAGCACCTTGGACTATGCTACAGAACTGATAAAATTGATCCAATCACATCATGGAGAGATCTTTCAAATGATGACTTAAAAGGATTTTTAACAATTCCTCAAATTTCAACTACATATGGTCCATCAATTATCTATATGCTTTCCAAAGCATGGAGCGGAAGTTTCGATGCAACTGATGTCGGATGGCAAAAACTTGAAGAACTTTCAGATAACCTCCTTACAGCTTATGTAAGATCATCAGAGCTGAACACACTTATCCTTCAGGAAGAAGTATATGCAGCTCCATATGCAAGTTTTGCATGGGGAAATATACTTGCCAGTGAATTACCTATTAAAAATGTAATACCTGAAGAAGGACTTGTAGGTTCATTTAGTGTAATCAGTGTTGCTGCAGGGACAAAAAATGAAGAACTTGCACACCTTTTTATAGATCATATGCTCTCATATGAAGTTCAGTTAGCAGAAGCAATGGATCTTGTAGACAGTCCTGTTAGAAATGACATTGAACTACCTGCAGAAATTGCTGCTAACCTGACCTATGGTGATGAGTTGATAAGTAATCTCAACTTTTTTGACCTTAAAGAAATGGCAGCTGTAGAAGCTGAATGGCTTGATAAATGGAATGCTATTTTTTCAAAATAGCACATAATATGTTATCCCGGGGTTTACCCCGGGATAGTTTACAAATACCTATAAAAAGAGCTGTTTAATGAATCAGATTAATATAAAGAGAACATTGCTTCTCCTTCTTCTACCGGGTTCTGTATTTTTACTTTTCTTTTTTGTTCTTCCTCTGATCTTTGTTTTTACTGAAAGCTTCCATGGATCAACCGGTGAGCTAACACTACTAAGATATACGGAAGTACTTAAAAGTAAACAATTTCATTTTGTCTATCTCCGTACACTCAAAATTGCATTGATTGTTACACCTCTGGCAGTACTAGTTGCATATCCCAGTGCCTATATAATTACAAAGATGACCGCTGGAAAGAAGTCAGTAATGATGTCACTTGTAATACTCCCCCTGATGACAAGTCCTGTAGCAAGAACATTTGCCTGGATTGTAATTCTGGGGCGTTTTGGGCTTATAAATCAAACTCTGGCTGCTGTTAAAGTAACCAGTGAGCCTTTGCGTCTAATGTATACCGAAGGAGCAATAGTAGCAGGACTCCTCCAGTTGTTTATGCCTATAATGGTTCTGACTCTGGTAAGCGCCCTGGAAAATATTCCGGAAGAAGTTGAAGAGGCTGCTCTAAGCCTTGGATCGGGAAAAACCGGAACCTTTTTCAGAGTTCTGGTTCCCCTCTCTTTCGACGGACTGATTATGGGAGTAACTCTTGTATTTACTGGATGTATTACTGCCTATGTCACTCCTGCAATTTTGGGAGGTTCAAAAGTTCTTACCCTTTCCACACTTATGCGCCAGGAAGCCCTGGTACTGATGAACTGGGAAGGGGCTACAGTAATTGCAGTAATTATGATTGTTACAACCCTTGTTCTCTATAACACATTACGACTAATGAGGCCCAGAAGCTTATGAGAAACAACAAACTATTTACAGCCATATTGATTCTTATGTTTATATTTCTCCTTGGACCCTTTTTAGTAATTATTATTGCATCCTTCGGCAGTGAAACGATTATGCGCTTCCCTCCAAAAGGTTTTGCAATGACTTGGTATGAAAAGGCATTTGCCATTAAAATGTTCCGGACAACTTTTTTGATCAGCCTTAAAACCGGTCTTGCTGCTACTTTTACTGCTCTGGTAATGGGAATACCTGCAGCATATGCCATGGTTCGACATAATTTTCCAGGGAAATCAAAAGTTGAACTTTTTTTCTCCGCCCCGGCAATTGTCCCTGGTCTTGTAGTTGGGTTCGCCCTTCTTAGGTTTTTTATCTACTATACAAAAATGCCTGTAATAATGGGCCTCTACCTGGGTCACACTGCTATTTTATTTCCATACACTGTTAGAGTTGTTTCTGCCAGTTTACGTAACTTCGACCCTTCTGTGGAAGAAGCTGCTGTAAGCCTGGGGTCATCCCCGCTCCATTCATTTATTGCCGTTGTACTGCCAAATATACGATCAGGAGTAATAGCTGCATTTATTCTGGCCTTTATTACATCCTTCAACAATGTTCCAATCTCACTTTTTCTAACAGGTCCAGGGGTATCAACACTGCCAATCCAGATGCTTGTATACATGGAATATTACTTTGATCCTACTATTGCGGCATTATCAAGTATCCTGATCGTTTTCACTGTAATTATCATCCAAAGCGCAGAAAAGGTCCTTGGTATTTCCAGATATATGTAAAAAGATAAAAGGAAGGAGTCAACTATAAAATGGCATTTATTGAACTTAAAAATATTGATGCAGGATATGTTAAAGGATCTCCTGTTTTAAAAGATTTTAATTTATCAGTGGAAAAAGGAGAACTCATATCCCTACTGGGTCCCAGTGGATGCGGAAAAACTACGACTTTAAGAACTATTGCAGGTTTTATTCTTGCTGAACAAGGATCTGTAATTATCGGTGGAAAAGATTACACAAAGATTCCTCCAAATAAGAGGAATATAGGTCTTGTTTTTCAGAACTATGCCCTGTTCCCCCATTTGTCTGTATTTGAAAATGTTGCTTACGGACTAAAGCGGAGAAAAGTGGATAAATCACTTATAAAAACAAAAGTCAGTGCAGTACTGGAGTTGGTATCACTTACAGGATTTGAAGACCGCCTACCTGCCCAGTTATCTGGAGGTCAGCGGCAGAGAGTAGCACTGGCCAGATCGGTTGTAATTGAACCAGACTTACTTCTTCTTGATGAACCTCTTTCAAACCTGGATGCAAAACTCAGAGACGAAATGAGAGCTGAACTTAGCCGGCTTCAACATCAACTGGGAATAACCATGATCTATGTAACCCATGATCAGATAGAAGCCCTTAGCCTTTCCAGTAAGATCATTGTTATGAATGAAGGACTTATTGAACAAATTGGCACACCGGAAACAATTTATGAACGACCGGCTACTTCATTTGTTGCTAAATTCATGGGATTTGATAACTCCATAAAAGGTAAAATCGAGTCTCTGGATAAAAAATTCTTTTTAATCAATGTGGATGGGAAAATTATAAAAGCAGTTAGAACAGAAAAAACAGACCTGACAACTGATGAAAATGTAAGCATCTTTTTCAGACCAGAGGATAGTTTTCTGATTTCTAAAGAAGAAGAAAACTCCCTTCCTGTATCTGTCAATTATTCCAACTTCCAGGGCGGCAGCACCCGGTATTCTGTCACATCAGGAAAAACAGAATTAAGTGCCGAGATGCCTGGTAAAAACAATAAAATGGGAAAATATGAATTTATTAAAATTCTACCGGAAAAACTGATTATTGAGAGAGTTAAAGCATGAGTAATAAAGAGATATTAAAACACATACGTTGTGGTAAAGGTGATATTGCCCCTTATGTAATAATTCCCGGTGATCCGGGTAGAGTTAAGAGAATAGTTGAACAAATGGATTCAGCAGAGTTTTTAGTTGAAAATAGGGAGTATATTGTTTATACAGGTGAATATAAAGGAACGCCTGTTACAGTTTGTTCTTCAGGTATTGGCGGTCCTGCAGCATCTATTGCAATAGAGGAATTGATAAAACTTGGAGCGAAGGTTTTTATAAGAGTCGGATCAGCAGGAGGAAGACAGCCAGAAACTCCAATTGGCACACCCATTGTTATAACAGCTGCTTTCAGAGGTGAAGGGACATCAAAAGCTTATCTTCCAGTCGAATTCCCTGCAGCTGCAAGTCTGGATGTAACAAACGCCCTTGTTAGAGCTCTTGAAGATGCTGGTGAAGTTTACCAGGCGGGTCTGGGCTTTACAAGAGATGCTTATTATGTCCAGGACAGTGAACTTAATAAACTGTTAACTTCATGTGGTGTAAAGGCTGCGGAACAGGAAGCAGCAATTTTATTTATTATAGGATCTGTAAGGGGAGTAAAAACAGGAGCAGTTGTCTCCAGTGATTCCAATATATGGCTAAAAAAGCAACCAACACTTGAGGAGAAAGAAAAAGCATTTATGATTGGTGAAAAGAAAACAATTAGAGCTGCACTGGATGCAGCAAAAATCCTGTATGATCAGGGAGCTCATCAATTTTGAATGTGCTTGCAGATCAACTAGATATCAATAAAGAAAGACTGACTTCAATTCTGTCTGATCTCTGCAAAATCCCAAGTCCATCAGGAAAAGAAAATAGAATAGCAGAATATATCCGTAATTATGCAGCTGGATTCAAACTTAAAGTAAAAGAAGACAAAGCAGGGACAAAACTTGGCAGTAATTGTGGGAACCTTACAATTGTCATATCTGGAGATAAAAGAGAAAGGATTTTTCTTTCATCTCACATGGATACAGTAAAGGTTCCGGATATGGAAAGAATTCCCGTTATTCAAACTAAAGATAAACTTCAAACTGACGGCAGTTCAATACTGGGAGGAGATGATAAGGCAGGTATTGCCGCTGCCCTTGAAATACTTACTTTAAGTATGGAAAACCCTGGGCAAAACAGACCCCTTGAACTGATTTTTACAATAAGAGAAGAACAAGGTGCTCTTGGTTCCGGTTTCTTCAATCCCACAGGAATAAAAGCTCACGCAGGATTCAATCTTGATGGAGAAACTCCCCCATATACTGCCATCTGTAAAGCACCTTATAAAACCAGATATAGATGTGTAGTAAAAGGAAGAGCTGCACATGCAGCAGTAAATCCTGAAGATGGTGTGAATGCAATACAGATTGCAGGGAAAATTGTTTCGGGCTTACCTACAGGAAAACTTGATGAAATCTCAACTGCAAACATAAGCAGAATTTCCGGTGGTGGTCCTACTAATGTAGTTCCGGACAATACCATAATAGAGGGAGAAGCAAGAAGTTTTGAAAAGAATACTCTTGATACTCTGAAAAATGAAATAGAACAGATATGCAGTAAAGAAACACTAAACATAGATGGAAGCACAGAAATTTTTTGGGAAGATTTATATGATGGATATTTTGTAGACAGAAAAGAAACAAGCAGTCAGTTATTTACAGAAGCCTGTAAAGCAATAGGAAAGGAGCCTGTTTTTCTTTCATCCCCAGGAGGGGGGGATAGTAATCAGTTTAACAATAAAGGTATGAGAAACCTTGTATTTGGCCTTGGAATGCATAATATTCATAGCACAGATGAATTTATAGTATTGAAGGAATATTATAAAGCAGTTAATCTTCTTGCAAAGATTGTATTTTAAAGGAAGCAATAATGAAAAAAATAGGTTTAACAATAACAATTATCCTGATAATTTTTACCCTTTCCGGATGTGGGGAATCTTTTCAACGATCTGTAAAAACTTTTACATCTGAATATGCCGGAGGCCTGGAACGAAAAATTGAAGTTTATTCAGCTACTGGAGAACTTCTAAAGACCTATGAAGGTAAACTGGATATTGAAACTAATGAGTACGGCAATAA
The DNA here is from genome assembly GCA_027859095.1 of Spirochaetia bacterium. Taxonomy (GTDB): domain Bacteria; phylum Spirochaetota; class Spirochaetia; order B11-G9; family B11-G9; genus JAJRQE01. The sequence goes on from JAQIBN010000220.1 coordinate 18,790, forward strand.
GGTACTTTTTGACATGGATGGAAAACGAACCATTATTTATAATGCTACTGTTATTGTAGAAGAGAAATAAACAGGCATCATTTGATGACTGCTTTATTCCATTCATTATATATTTATACAGGGAATTACCAGTCGAGTAACTTCTGCTCTCCTTCAAGAGCTCGTATATCAGTAAGATCCTGCCCTGCTTCTATTACACCTTTATAATCTCCATTTTCATCATAGAGAGGAAAGTATCTGATATGCAGAAAACGGCCATTCATTGTAAAATAAAATTCCGCCTCATCTTTTTCTTTTTTCCTGAAACTATCTACTATATTTTGCACAATATGAGCACTTTTGGGAGGATGACAATTTTGAACAGTTCTTCCAATTATTCCTGGACTTCTTGGAAACATCCTCTCCTTGCCCTGGGAATAATACAAAACTCTGTCATTCTCATCAACATAACTAATATCTATAGGCAGAACTTTGAGCATCATATTCAATTGTATTCCTGTCAGGCTTCCTACATCCAGAGGAATCTGTCCTGCTTCTTCCCTTCCACTATCCTTATCGACACCTACAGCAGATAAAGGTTCTTCGCCACGAGCCTTTCTGGCCTCCGCAGCTACCTTTGCAAAATCAGGTATTCCGGTTTTGACAACATTTGGATCCCAAAGATTCCCGGGTTTAATCCAAGCATATCCGATAGCACTTTCACCCCTTCTTATTTCTTTCCAGGAAGTTTCCGGTAATTTTCTTATAGCGGTGGGAAAAAGAATTTTTTCTTCCATAAATATCATACCGGTAAGTGCTTTAGTAAGTTGGGCTATACTTCCTTTTAATGCTTTCATATCTTCATTTGTAAAAGCAGCATCAATCTCTTTGAACATAACCCTAATTTCATCCTGCTTACCCCACATAACCCGGGATGGTCCTGTAAAGTTTACTTCTTCCAAAAATGGAAACAACTGGTTTTCTTTTCTCTGGTAATGAATTTCCACTTCCCTTAACTCAGTTAGAGTAGTTTTGAAAGATCCTTTGTCATTCCCCTTCACAACTTTCTTTAAATCCTTTTTAATCCTTTTAATCAGGATCCTAAGATGAATATTTTCCGCCTTATAAGTATGAACAGGATGGCCAGGCAATACTTTACCTACTTTCTGTTTTTCCAGGGTATCTTCAAATACTTTTACATGCACATCACAGAGGGACTGGACATGTTCTACAGGAACGCCTCCATCAATAAGAGATTGTTCCATAGAAGCAATTTCTTCAGGACTTACATTTTTTATTATATCTTTAAACTGTTTTTGAACACTCTTTATATTTGAGCCCTCACTCAGATTGGTTACTATCTCTTTTAATATCTTCTGCTTTTCCTCATTATTTCTTATCATTTCACTCATGTTAAAACTCCTGGGGTTGCTGAGATCGTTCCTCTGGTTGCATGGGCGACCAGCCTTGGCATAAATATACTAAACATAGCTGACAAAGTCTGTAACCAATGTTACAAGATTTATTTTATTTATCCCTCAGGGTTATATGCACTATAAACAGCACTTGCACAGAGGGAAAGAAATTTAGTCATATCACTGTCGCTTCTGGAGGTTATTATAACCGGAACAGTAGCACCTAAGACAACATTTGCGACATCTGCAGACATAGTCATAGCCCAGGCTTTATAGAGGAAATTACCCCCTGCTAAATGTGGAACAATTAAAATGTCAGCTTTACCAGCAACAACATTTCCAGTGAGTCCCTTCTCTTTCACAGATTCCTCATACAAAGCCAGATCATAGGAAAGAGGGCCATAAACATCTGCACCTTCCCATTCCATTTCTGAAAGCTGCTTTGCAAACATACTGGTAGGAATTTTCTCTGATGTCTTTTCATTTGCATCAAGAACTGCAACCTTGGGTCTGGTAATCCCTAATGTTTTGGCCACATCTATAGCATTGATAATAATATCTTCTGAAGTTGATATATCAGATTTCAAAGTTAATTCAGGATTGATACCTGGATCAGTAAGAATAATAAACCTGTTCAGCTTAGGAAGCTCAAAAATACTAACAAGGGATAATCTACGCCCAGTACCAATTCCATGTTCTTTATTAAGTATTGATTTCATAAATATTGCAGTATTTATATTACCCTTCATTAACATCTTTCCATGCCCTCTTTTAATAAGCTCAACTCCCTTCTCAGCACACCTGGTTTCGAAATTATCTGAAGCTGTATCTATTGGAATAATTTTATAATTGTCTATGTAATTTTTATACTGAACCGGGAATTTATCAGGGTTCCCTACAATATAGGCATTAGCGACTACCAGTTCTTCCATTGCTCTGTTTACAGCATCTATGGCTGTATCATTAGGAATAACAATGACAATATTTACACTTTTTTGTATTTTTGCACCCTGAATAAGATCTGCCATCTTCCTGCTTCTAGCCATATGAGTCATGGAAGCACCATTATAAATAACTGCAAGAATATTTACTTTTTCTCCAACTGCAGACAGTGCATGAGGGAAAGAGGAATCAAAATATATGGTGTCCCCCTGATTCAGAATATATTCTTTATCATCTACAACAATCTTTAAAATTCCGGACATAACATAATGAAATTCTTCGCCCTCATGAGAGCTGTATTCCACAATATCATTTTCCTTAATTTCTACCAGAAATGGTTCAACATGCCTTCCGCTGTAATGAGGTGCTAAGCTCTCATAATCCAGTCTTGTCTTGCGTTCAACCTTTACCCTTGAATCAGAACGGGTAACAACCGCTCCCTTTTCGTACAGTCCCATTCCATCCATAAGTGATGAAATATCGGTATCAAGAACATTTGCCAGTTTTAATAGATCTGAAACGGAAACTTCAAGACCTTCATCTTCTACCAGTTTTAAATAAAGTTCATCTTTTTCAATTGCTTCGGCAAGTTTCCTGCGGGATATATTTCTATCAATTCTTATTTTTTTTATATTTTCGCCAGTAAACATCACTAAAGCTCCTTTAACAGGAGATATAATACCATGAAAAGAGATCCCATACTATAAGAATTGAAAAATGATTACATCAACCAGCGACTAATCGGTTCAAAGCACTCACGATTACCTTAATTGAATTTACTAATTCCTCTATTTCTCTTTGTTCTTTGACTTACTAAAAATAGTCAGTCAACACCCCACAAAAAAAAGTGGTGGTTTCATGAGTTAAAATCAGTTTTTCAATTTTATTCATAGATTTTTTTCATACTTATTTTTTGCCCTTCGTTTTCATTTCAACCTGTTTTTGTACGGTTTTTATGGTATCCAGGTAGGCTTCTTCCACTGGCGAAAGGGTTTTTGCCTGATACTTGCGATATTCTTTTCCGGCTTTGGCAAGTGCTTGGTTGTGGCTCACTTTGCCTGCGTCTTCCAGTACGCCTTTGCCATATATGCCTGCAAATTTATCCAGTTCTGCTACCCAGTCTTGCATATGCATTTGTGTCTGTTCCTGTGCTTTGATTTCTGCCAGATCAAAAAAAGCAGACACCATACGGTTAAGGCGAAACAGCTCATCTGCGGTGAGGTAATTTTTGGCAATGACGGTCTCTACTTTGGTAGGTATTGAACCGCTAAAGGTGGCAAGTCCCATAAAATCTTTTTCGGCATCTGCACGATCGTAGATGGTTTCGGCTGCGGTTTGCTGGTTGGTGGCATAGTGCAGTTTGTTTTGCACTGTTTTGAAAAAGGTGATGGATTCTTTGCTTTTTGGATTGTAATCCATACTCGTGGCATATAGATCCAATACCTGCCGATAAAGCACCTTTTCACTGCTGCGAATATCGCGAATACGGTCGAGTAATTCTTTCCAGTAGCTGCCGCCAGACTCTTTGAGGCGTTCATCATCCATGGAAAAGCCTTTGACAATATACTCACGCAAGCGTGCGGTCGCCCATTGGCGAAAATTGGTTGCAATGGATGATTTGATGCGGTATCCGAGAGAAATAATAAGGTCAAGATTGTAGTATTTAGTATTGTATTTTTTACCGTCATTAGCAGTATGTAAGAAATCCTTACATACTGAATCCTCACCCAATTCACCCTCAACAAAAATGTTTTTTATATGCATTGTAATATTGGGGCGAGATGTGTTAAAAAGCTCGGCAAGTTGTGCTTGCGAAAGCCATACCGTCTCATTTTCAACCCGCACGGAAATTTGCGGTTTCCCATCACCGCTTTTGTAGATGATTATTTCACTGTTGGAACTGGACGTACACATAGGTTCGCTCTTACCATTATTTTTTGCAGTATTTTTCATCATACACCCTCGATATCAGCTACAATCTCATCAATAGTGTTGCGCAGCTTATTTTGCTTTGTCACAATCCTTTATAACATCACATAAACAGGCATTTCATCCCATGTTTTATTTAAAAGAATACGACCGGTTTTTTTCTTGTGAACACCTCCCCATTGCTTAAAATAGAACGGTGTATTTTGTTCGATACATTGTTCTTTTATCTGCAATACCCATTCTTTTTCCATTTGCCTTGCCCCTGGGCCGGATTCGCCCCCTACAATTACCCAATCGATATTGCTTAAGTCGAGAGGCCCAAGTGGATCAAGCAGGGGCTCTAATGATAAAAATCTTATAGCAGCCGGAACATCTCTAAAATCATCAATCCTAAATTTTACTTCTTCATTTTCCACACTGACGCCTATCCAAACATTTTCCGGCCAGTCAAGTTCCTGTGCCAACTCTCTTAAACGTGCAGATCTTTTAGTAAGGATTTGAAATTGATGCCAGGAGGCTTGTTTCATAACATCAAAAACTTTAAATATAAAAGATTCCGGACCAGAATCAGCTCTTACATATGGAGGATTGGCAATCACTACGTCAAAGCCGCCTTTGTTATGAAATATCTCAGAAAAATAAAGATTCCACAGGAAAAAGGGTTTTATCATTCTACCACTGGTAAATTCCTTCAGTTGGTTTTCCGCAGATTCAAGATCGAAGCCAAACTCTTTATAAAGTTTTTCCTTATCCTGTATGATATATTCATCTCTTTGCTTTTGGGTAGGCCATTTCGAATGTTTGTTTTCAATCTCTTTAAGTCGATTAAAGTAATCTGCTTTTTGGTTTTTTAGTTTGGATTCAAATATTTCTATTAGCAGGACATCAATTTCTTCTTTCAGTTTTGATTTTCGGGTTACATTTGATTCATTCAGGAATTCATCTTTTTTCTGCTGAAAATGATCAATCATTTCATCAGTTTTATCTTTGAACATCAAATTTCCGGTATTCTTTTCTTTTTCGGTATCGAAATTAATTCCCATAAATTCGGAGATTAGGCTATTGCCCTGCATAATCCGGTAATCGAGATTCGGCAGCGGCTTGATGTTCTTAATATCATCTTCATCCACCACCAGCGACAGCCATAGCCGCAGTTTTGCAATCTCTACTGCCCCCGGATCAATATCCACGCCATAGATGGAATGTTCAATGCAACGACGTTTGAATTCATAAGCTGTTCTACTGTTGTCATCAAGAAAAACCGAAAGTACATTTCGCATTTTGACAATCTCGCTCATCATTCCAACCGGGAAAGCACCGGAGCCTACAGCCGGATCGCAAACAGTGATATCGGCCAGCTTTTGATCAATCAGAGCAGCATTGCTGCGTATATTTCGAGGTAGTTGTAATTTGTAGCCGGATGTTTTTTGTTTTCCAGCTTTAATGCTCTGCTCTTTTATCAGTGCTGCTCCTTCATTCTCGCTGACCTGTTCGCCGGTATGTATCAGAATTTCGATTTCTTCTTTGGAAATATTGGATTTTGGTTTATTTTCCATAGTTAAATCAAGCTGATCTTTTTTCTCCTTATTACCATACATGTCAAGCTGTGCATTCCCAAGATTCTGATAAGAACTTGTTCCACTGTTTAACTCTGTATGTAGATAATTAATCAAACTCTGCTGGCACATATAGTGGACAATCTCCCGGGGTGTATAATAGACACCGAACTTTTTATTGAATTTGTTTTCATCGCCTTTTTTACCACTCTTTAGCGCCTGTTTAAATTCATCAAAGTTATCCGGACGGATAGCATTGAATTTCTCATAGGATTTTCCCAGAAGCTCCGGGTCGATAGCCACTTCCTTTTCCAGTGGCTCATCTTCCTTTACAGTAAAGTTATAGCGGTCAAAAACATCCAGTATACCTGTTCCACTATCACCCTCTTTTGTCTTTTCATTGTTGGAAAAGAGCCTGTCAGGCAGAAGAATATCTGTATGAACCCAGTCGTAATTGCCGATTGGATCAAAAAGCCCACCATTTAGGAAAGGAATCTTGCAGTTAAAATGACTGTAGTAACCGTCATCGTGGCTCCGGTCAATACGCAGTGCATCATAAAAGAGCGGTTCGAGGATGTCGTTAAAGAAATTGTCGTAATCGGCATGTTTTTTCTTAAACAGTTCACGTAAAAAGTGTTTTGAGCCGGTACCCCAGTCATCATCACGGCCTACACCAAACCAGCCCTTCTTCTGTAAAAAGTAGAGAAAGATGATCTGCCCGAGCAGTTTCTTTGCAAAATTAACCGTGTCCACACCTTTTGTTTCAAAATCAGCCTTGATTTCCAGAATATTTTTAACAACCTTGTCCAGTTCTTCCTTTGTGCTTAGAAAAAGATTACGATACTCCCGGAAAAACTCTTTGGTGACAGTTTCAATATCAAAGGCTTGCTCCAGTTCCGTAAAAGTGGGGGGGTGTTCATCATTCGCTAATATTTTTTCCAGACGGCTTTGTGCAGTGTGGCTTTTTTCGTTAGAGCCCACCAGAAACGACCATCGACGAGCAGGAGAGAATTCCTCCTTAACCTTCATTATACCTGATTTTGTTTTTTCAAACTTATAATCCATCTTGACCAGTGAAAAGCGCCAATCCGCTTCATCCGGAACAACAAAAGCAAACAGACCGGCATCTTTTACCCCTCTATCGACAAGATATCTACCAGCAAAATTTCTTTGTGTTACACGAGCATGGTCTAGTGAAAAGCCTTTTTGAAGATATACGATTATTATATCTATCGCCTTTTCATCCGGCGAATTATATGTTCCAATTCGTTCATAAGTTTTAATTACATTACTAAATGTTTCTTTAACATAACTACGAGCGTGAAAAGCTTTGGATTCATCAATGCTGTTTAATAGATTTTTAATAAAATTAGTAAAACTCACTTTATCAAAAGAACTTTCAAATGTATCTTTTATAATTTGCTGCGCCTGCTGTTTATCCATATTTATTCACCTGTTAAATATAATGAGAGTATTACTTCCCGTTTTCCTGATACAACAGTATTCTGCTCGGCATAATGACTTTGCAGCAGCCGTTCGGGAATCTGTGTCTGGAGTACAGCCAGAACCTTGAACGGATTAATTAGTTCATCCTTCAGAGTATTCAGGGTTTTTAATGTATTTTTTACTGTTTGTTTGGGCAGACCACCCTCTTCAAGTTGTATTAGAACTTTCTTAAGATAGAGTTCCTGGTCTTCGGTGAACTGCTGAGTATTTCTAAAGGTTGCTTTTAGAATGCGTAAAATATTAGCCGTATTGTCGCGACCTCGCCTTTTTTGAGGTTCGGCCATTTCTTCGGTTGTAACACTAATAAAGGCTTCCTTGTTGCTGTCTAAAAGGTTATAGATATTGTCTGGAAGTTTTTTCTTTTTTTCATCATGTTTTGTTTCCAGCAGTTTAGCTGCTAAGATAAAATCCAGTTCTTCAGCGACTTTCTTTTCCTGTGCCATAAAAATTTTTTGCAGTTTCCCACGGCGAAAATAGGTGATTAAAGCTCCGGTTACAGGATCGTTTTGCTTTGCTGTCCGGGCTTTTTTAGGCAGATATTTTATTTTTTCAAAAAGGTCGGGGTTCTCTTCGCGGATATCCCGGATAACCTGCAAATATTTCAGTTCGCTCTCATCCTCTTCCTCATCGCCTTCTATCGTTTTCTTCGAAATCAAGCGGTCAAACAGTTCATGAGAACCAATAGGCTCACCTTCGGTTAAAAGTTCCGCATCACCGCCAAGCAGGGTTAAAAAGGCATTGATTTTGGCTTCAGCAGCTTCTTTAAGCTTAATCTCATCATTGCCTTGAGTGCTGGGGAAAAAATTGAAAGTATGGATTACATCAAAAGGTGTATCAACCCGGTTAATACGGCCCACCCTTTGCATCATTCTGGTAGGGTTCCAGGGGATATCATAATTGATAACCACATTTGCACGATGCAGGTTTACACCTTCTGCCAGGACTTCGGTAGCAATTAGGATGCGATACTCATCCTTTGGGTGACGAGCTCTGGCGTCAAAATTTTCAAGCACTTTACCACGGGTAGCTTCGCCCGAATCACCGGTAAATAAAAGAACCTTGCCGGGATATTCTTTGTCAATATTTTTAAAAAGATAATTGGCAGTTTCCTTCGATTCCGTAAAAATAATAAGATGATTATTTTTCAGGACATCATTTTTTGACAGTTCACTTTTAAATTTTAAAAGCTTTGGGTCACGTTTAACGTTCTGCCAAAGGTTTTTTACTTCCAGTAAGATGGTACTATCATGCGCCAGATCTTTTCTTAGTTCTTCTGTAAAATTTATACTTTCATATTTTTCTGCCTTACCTTCATCTATCAATTTCTGAAATGCTTCATCATCATCGTTTTCCAGAAATTCAAATATTTTGGCAGTATGTTTCTTACTGACATACACATAACCATTCTCCAGTTCTTTTATGAACATTTCGTATGATCGAAGAAACCTGTCCACTGAATTCCTGAATGCAAAGAAACTGCTTTCCAATCGTTTGACGAGCAATATTTTCATAAACCTGCCCATGTTCCGCTGGGATTGCTCTTCAAGCTGATCAATTCTACCCCTGTAATACTTTGGAAGAAGGGGGGTGTAACGGGCATATTTGAATTTATTGGCAATCAGATTGATCGTCTTGGTAAAAATATCATCTTCTTCTTCATTGAGCTTGTAGAATAACGGTTCCGGTTTTTTGACATCAGGGAATTTAAGCCCCTGATTTTTTATATCATTTTTGAAATATTTTTCTATTTCTGTCCTTGTGCGGCGTACCATCAAATATTTGAGTACCTTATCACGGAGTTCCCGTGCATTTGCCTTTACTGTATTTATGTATTTTGTATAATCGTTTTTTCGATCAAGATTTTTAAGTTTCTTCTCCAAGCCATTAAAGAATGCTTCCAGATCGGGTAGATTAGGAATAGTGCTTTTTTTTGCTTTCTGAAACAGCTTCAGTAAACTTAGAATATCTTTGGGAGTGTTGTTGTAAGGTGTTGCCGTTACCAGAACAACTCTTTTCCCGCGACATATTTCCGCCAGCTGCTCATAGGATATTGTAGTTTCGGTTCTAAAGCGGTGTGCTTCATCTATAATAATATTGGTATATTTACCCAGGCCTCTATCCAATAGTTTGTCTAATTTGCCTATAGATTCAAAATCAGCCGGAATCCGAAAGTCTGAAAATACATTAGGCCATGAACCTGGATTTGATTTTTCCAAAAGCACCGGAGGGGCGATAACAAGTGTTCTGCCGTCCAGTTGCCCCGCTAACATAGCTGAAATGTAGGTTTTCCCCAGGCCCACAACATCGGATATAAAAACACCACCATATTCCAAAAGTATCTTCTTTGCATTTAGTACAGCCTGCTCCTGATACTCGAGTTTTTTAAACTCTTCCGGCAGATAATTAATAAAGACCTCATCTGTCTGGCTGAGTTCATCTTTAAAATATTCGTAAAGAAACTTTAAGTACAGCTGATAAGGTGTAATATTTTGAGTCAACCAGGTTTTATTCTCTATGGTTTCAACATATTTTTCACTAATATCTACTGCATTGCCCCACAATTCCTCAAATTTATTTTTTGCGAAATCATAGTCACTTCTGTTTTTCAGTTCTACGTTAAATTCAATGTTGCTAACAAGTCCTGCCTGTGTGAAATTGCTAGAGCCTGTGATAACACGACCTATATCTCTGTCTCCTTTCTTAAATGTCATAATATAGAGTTTGGCATGGATATTTTGTGATGGATAAGCTCTGATTTCCAGTTTATCACTTCTAATCCACTCTAGAAATTTATGGACGCCCTGTTCAACATTCCTACTGTCTTCGGAAGCCTCCATTTCATTTTGAACAAGATTTCCAACCTCACGCTTAGCTTCAGCATGAGAGAAATCAAATGTTTGCTGAGTTGTATTATTCTGCTTTTTCATCATTTCAAATGTTTGTCTATTTGTGCTGATGCCAATCAGAATTCTAATTTTTTCTGTGCTTTCCAGAGATGGATAGACGACATGAAACCCACTTGAGTAAAAATATCCTACAAGACAATCAAAAAATGATGTATCCTTAATAAGAACTTCAAATCTCTCTTTGAGATTTTGATTTTCTTCGTTTGTAATAAATGACAGATCAGTGTTCATGTACATCCTCATAACAACTTTATACTTGATATTAACTGTTTTTATGTACAAAAGCAATAATACGTAATACTTTTAATAGTTCAGTATGATACTCTTCCAGTGAAAGAACACTAAGACCGTGAAATGGCGAAATATAAAATAACTGCCAGATGAACAGACCATCAATAGTAGCTCTATCAAAAAAGAAAGGGTAGTGAAAGACCTGCCCACCCCGCCGGCGGAGGGACGGAGCCGGATTCGAGGGGTGGATTAGCAGGGCTGTAGCGAGGGGAAGGCTTTCCCCTTCAGAATTGAGTAGAATATTCTAATCCTGACTTAATCTATTCAGTGCACTTACAACGGCTTTAATTGATGCCATTGAAATATTTGAATCCCGACCTACACCATATCGTACAGAACCTTGATCTTTTCGTAGACTAATATATGAAACAGCTGCAGAATCAGATCCCCCGTCAATATTATGTTCATCATAACTTTTTAGCTTAACTTGCTCACTTAAAGTAGAATTAAGCCCCTTTATGAATGCATCTATAGGACCATTCCCTTCACTGGAAAATTCAATATCCTTTCCTTTAAAATTTAACAATCCTGAAACCAAAGTTACCTCTTGTGAAGCAGCATGATCACTGTCAGAATCCATACTAATTTTAATATGTTTTAATTCATAAGGTGTTTTTATCTCCAGATATTCACTGTTAAAACTTTCCCATATTGCGCGTGAGGATATTTCAGAACCACTCTCTTCCGTTACACTCTGAATAACCCTGCTGAACTCTACCTGCATAGCCTTTGGAAGTTTGTATCCGAATTCACTATCCATTAAATATGCAATCCCCCCCTTACCTGACTGGCTATTAATCCTAATTATGGACTGATATGACCGGCCAACATCATTAGGATTGATTGGAAGGTATGGAACTTCCCATATTTTACTGTTTCTATCTTCTCTCTTTATAAAACCCTTATTAATAGCATCCTGATGAGAACCTGAAAAAGCGGTATATACCAATTCTCCTGCATATGGATGCCTGGGATGAACAGGCATTCTTGTGCAGCTTATATATTCATCTTTAATAAAATTAATACTGGAAAAATCAAGTTCAGGATCCACACCCTGACTAAAAATATTAAGAGCTGTTGTAACAATATCCAGATTACCAGTTCGCTCCCCATTACCAAAAAGGGTTCCCTCCACTCTGTCAGCCCCGGCCATAATTCCAAGTTCTGTTGCAGCAACTGCAGTACCCCTGTCATTGTGTGCATGAAGACTAATAATTACAGAATCTCTGTCCCTTATATTATTACAAAACCACTCAATTTGATCTGCATGAATATTGGGAGTAGACATCTCTACAGTTGCAGGCAGATTTAAAATAAGTTTCTTATCTGGTGTAGGTTTTAGCACATCCATTACTGCATGGCATACTTCCAGGGCATAATCCATTTCTGTACCCGTAAAACTTTCCGGAGAATATTCGAATCTGATTCCAGGATTTCCCGTTTCATCGCTTATCTGTTTTACAAGAGTAGCTCCATCAACAGCAATTTTTATAATTTCTTCCTTATTCATATTAAAAACAACATCTCTCTGAAGAGTTGAGGTAGAATTATACATATGAACAATAGCCTTATCCACTCCTACCAGAGCCTCAAAAGTTCTACGAATTAAATGTTCACGAGCCTGGGTAAGAACCTGAATAGTTACATCTTCAGGAATCATATTCTCTTCTACAAGAACCCTGGCGAAATCAAAATCAACCTGGGAGGCAGAAGGAAAGCCTATCTCTATTTCCTTAAATCCAATATCACATAACAATCTGAAAAGTCGTTTTTTCTGATCCAAATTCATTGGAATATCCAAGGCCTGATTTCCGTCCCGAAGGTCTACACTGCTCCAGAATGGAGCCTTTGTTATTTGCTTATCCGGCCATGTTCTGTTTTTCAGTTTAATTAGCGGATATGCCTGGTAACTTGTATAATTCATTTTTTTCATAAACCTCTCCTATTATTTTTCAGCCAGGAACCCATAAAGAAGAACCTCCTGACAAAAAAAAAGTGCCCTGGGTAATCCCACGGCACATATAATTGCAATACTGGTATTTTTACCTACTACGCAACTCTGTACCGTACACCTCTTTAACCAAGGATAAAAGCAGAGTAAGTAGTAAATTTAGTAAAAACGCTGTTCCTTTCATTTAATATCACCTTAATAAGCAGGATAAAAATTGTCAATCCCTATTTACAGCTTTTGCGCTGTATCACATTTTGTATTTTAAAAGCAGCTCTTATCTAATATAGTACCAATAACTGGCGCAAAAGCCTCTCTTTTTATTAAATAGTATAATTTAAAAATCACACGAAACCCATATACACCATTCACATTTCGTTCATATATAATCAATAATATATATTTTGTTTTAGGCGAAAAAACTTTCTATTACAAATGGAAAAGCTTAAATTTTTCAGTCCTAAAACTAAAAAATATTGATAATTTTAAATACTGTAATAGTGGAGTCTTTATGAGCAGAAAAAAAATATTAACTATATTATTAATAGTTATTCTAATTGGAATAGCTTTAATTGTGTGGTGGAAATTTAATAATAAATCTGAACAAAATGTAGTTTCTGAAGATACTACTATCAGTACTATAGAAGCAGTCCCGGGATCAGTCTCTATAAAAGTAGAAGGCCCATCCATAATAGAACCTTACCAAACTCGAACAATCAGATCCTTTTTAGATGGTATTATCACAATGACTGTAGCAGAAGGAGATCCTGTAGAAGAGGGCGAAATTCTAATTAGCCTGGATGGAAGTGATATGAGAATAGCCGTAGAACAGGCAAAAATCAATCTATCAAAAGCAGAATTAAATAGAAATAGAAATAGGACAACTCTTAAAAATGAAGAAAAAAGCCTTCAGGACACAACTCAGCTTTTCAACTCTGGAGCTGTTTCAGGCGATCAGGTTAATAAAGCAAAATTAGCTGTGGATACAGCACTTTTTAATCTTAATTCGTCTAATCTGGATGTATCCCAGGCTGCTCTTATCCTGGATATAGCCCGGAAGAATCTGGATAATATCCACATAAAGGCTCCCTACTCCGGAATAGTTCTTAGTACCTCAGTAATTCCTGGTGATATGATTAGCCAAGGGACTGCACTATTATTATTCGTAGATCTATCAAAGGTCAGACTTAAAGCTGAAGTCGATGAATTTGATATAGGAAAGGTGCAAAAAGGCCAAAAAGTCACTATTACAAGTGATTCCCTGGGAGATGAAAAACTAGGCTCAAAGGTTGAAAGAGTAAGTCCAGGAGCTGAAGTAATTAATAACATATCTATCTTTACAGTTTCAACTGTTCTAAATAATGAGGAAGGAAAGCTGAAGCCAGGAATGAGTGCGGACCTCTCTATTCTTATTAGTGCGGATAAAGGTCTTTTAGTTCCAAGTAAAGCTGTTACCAGTATACGAACACGCAGCTATGTAAAAGTTTATACAGGTGAAGAAGTTGAAACAAGAAAAGTAACTGTTGGAGCGGATGATGGAAGAAACATTGTTGTTCTTGAGGGTCTGAATGAAGGAGACCTTGTTATTATCCCATCAGTACCTGGATTCCAGTTACCAACAACAAGTTCCAGTTCCAGTGGAACATCTGTAATACCGGTTCAAATACCCGGATCAGGATCACGTTAATGATAAAAATTGAAAATCTTTCCCGGCACTATCAAATGGGCCCAACTACAGTTAAGGCCATTGATGATATAAGCCTGAATATTGGTAAAGGTGAATTTGTATCTATTGTAGGTCCAAGTGGGTCAGGGAAATCTACACTTATGAATATAATTGGATGCCTTGATTCTCCTACTTCGGGTAAATATACCCTGGCAGGAGAAGAAGTAGCAGGCTTAAGCAGAAATAGGTTGGCAGAAATACGAAACAAACATATTGGCTTTGTTTTCCAGAGCTTCAATCTTCTTGGAAGAGAAAGTGCTGTAGAAAATGTAGAACTTCCCCTTATTTATGCAGGGATTCCCCCCAAAGAAAGAAGAGCAAGAGCAATGGAAATTTTAAAAAGAGTTGAACTTGATGGAAGGGAGTTTCATCAGCCCAATGAGTTATCCGGTGGACAGAGACAAAGAGTAGCCATAGCAAGAGCATTAGCTGTTAATCCTAAAATACTTCTGGCTGATGAACCTACAGGAGCTTTGGATACAAAAACCGGTGCACAAATAATGGATCTTTTCAGACAATTACAGTCCGAAGGAGTTACTTTAATTATGGTAACTCATGACCCTGATGTAGCAGCACAGGGGAAAAGAATAGTTCAGGTCAGAGATGGTAAAATACTTGTAGATCTTCCTGTAGAGGAGTGGAATCGATGACCAGTTTTAAATTTGCAGAATCTGTTAAAATGTCTTTTAGAAGTATTGCCTCAAATAAAGCAAGATCCTTCCTGACAGCCCTGGGTGTTATGATAGGAGTTGCTGCAGTAATAGCCCTGGTAGCTCTAGGAAATGGAACCCAGGAATCCGTTGAGCAAAGCCTTGAATCATTAGGTTCAAACCTCCTTATACTCTACTCAGGAGAACCCAAAGGAGGAAGCCTTGTAAGAAGAAATACTTCTAATATTAAACCTTCACTAACAGAAGAAGATCTTGCATTTCTTGATAGTCTTATTCCATCATTAATAACTGTTTCAGCTCCGGAATCATCGGAATCGGGGCAGATAAAATTTGGTAATAAAAATACAGTTGGAACAATAATTGGGACAAATTTAAACTACCCCCAGGTTAGGAACTTCCACCCGATCTATGGTTCTTTCTTTTCAGATACCGATCTTGCTGCACGGAAACCTACAGCTGTTATTGGTTCACAAATCTATAAGGATCTTTTCGATGAAGGTGGAGATCCAATAGGGCAAAAAATCAGGATAAATGGTGTAGGCTTTACTGTCACAGGCATTATGGAGGAAAAAGGTTCTTCAACAAGTGATACCTCAATATTTATTCCTATGACAACATTTCAAAAATATATCTCCGGTTCAGATATGTATGCACTTATAAATATTCAGGCATCGGATCTTGATTCAATGAGAGAATTACAAACTTATATAGAAAATGAAATTTTGAGGCTCCACAACCTTCCGAATATGGATGCTGCAGATTTCTATATGGCAAACCAACTGGATCTTCTTAATACCCTCCAGGGAGTTACAAGTACTTTTACACTTCTTTTGGGAAGCATTGCTGCTATCAGTTTACTGGTTGGTGGTATTGGAATTATGAATATAATGCTGGTCGCTGTAACAGAGCGTACCAGAGAAATTGGCATTAGAATGGCTTTGGGTGCAAAATCTTCGGATATAATGAGTCAATTTTTAACAGAGGCAATCATACTATCTGTTGGAGGTGGTCTTATTGGGATCTTCCTGGGTATTACAACAGCCATAGGAGCAAATAGATTTGGAGGGATGGCATCCTCTATATCAATTAATTCAATTTTTCTTGCATTTGGGTTTTCAGTTGTAACGGGATTATTTTTTGGAGGTTACCCCGCCTACCAGGCATCAAAACTGGACCCCATAGAGGCATTGAGATATGAATAGTCAAAAATGAAGATTTTGGAAAGGCTGGTCGCCAACAAGTTGGCTGCTCGCCTATGCAACATAAGGAGATATAATATGAAAAAGACAATTTTAGTATTACTGTTAGTTTTAACACCATTTATTTTAATGGCGCAGTCCACTGATCCTGCTATTATAAAAGCAAAAAAAGAGACTGCTGTAATTTTTGACCTGGGTAGATTTTTCGGTTACTTAAACACAATGGTAACAAAAGCACCTGAGCTGGCTCTATCTGAAGATCAGATAGAGGAGCTCTACAACACACTAAGTGGATTCTTAATACTGGATAGAATAGAAATCGATGCTGCTGATGAAAGTCTAGTTTATCTGGAAGAAGAACTCCTTACCCTGGAACAGCTGATTTATGTTGATGAGTTAGCTATCGCAAAAATGGAGAATAGAGTAAGTGGTTCCGGTGCAGGAGGTGGTGGTGGAGGTTCTTCCGCATCAGGTTCAGGAGGGGGACAACTGGCAGGATATGTAGCCGGAGGTGATTTCAATCCACTAAAAGATCCTTCAAAAACTATAGGAAAAGATGTTGCAGCTTTTTTTGACTATCTAAAAAAGAAAGTTGGAAAATAAATTTTAACATTTAAGCTTAATATCTCTGGATACTGGTTGATCCAGAGATATAAGTGTTTCTGTCGACTGTATCTCCTCAATTAATTGAAGTTTTTCCACCAGGAAAGTTTTCAAACCCAAAGTACTTTGTAGAATAGCCTTAATAAATAAAGAATAACTGCCTGTGGTATAATGAACCTCAGTTATTTCATCAAATTTCTTCAATTTTTCAAGAACTTTTGAAGAATCACCAGCATTATGAAGATTTATGCCTATAAAAGTGGTTACATCAAATCCAAGTTTTGGATAATCCAGCATTATTCTGGATCCATTTACAATACCCAGTTCTTTTAGACGATTCATGCGAACATGTATAGTTCCTCCGGAAACAACCAACTCTCTGGCAATTTCCTGAAAGGATTTACGGGAGTCATCCTGTAGAATAGACAGAATCTTTATATCTAAATTATCAACCTTATGTTTATCATCCATAAAATGCTCCATTTTTTATTAATACCTAATAGAATATACATAATATACAGCAATATCATAGCTAATTGTTTAAATATTGATAATTATTATAAAATAAGTGTATTTTGGCTATTGATAAAATATAGAAACCATTTATGCTGTAATTGTAAAAACATAATTAGCTTGATCAGCCTGGTCGGAAGCAAGCTTCCTGCTCGGCTATGCAACCAAAGGAGAAAAAGATGTCTACATCAACATTGGAAAAAACTAAAACAGTAAATCTTTTAGAATCAGAAAAAGAAATTACCTATGTTAAAAAAATATTTGGGAAAAAACTGGAATCATATTTAAATTTAACTAAGGTATCATCACCATTATTTACTTCTGCTGATTCCGGAGTTCAGGATAATCTAAATGGAACGGAGAACGCAGTCAGTTTCAAAATAAAGAATAATGGCTCTAATAATTATGAAATTGTTCACTCTCTTGCTAAGTGGAAAAGAAGTGCCCTTGGTAGATTTAATGCTGAACCAGGTCAGGGGATACTTACAAACATGAAGGCATTAAGACCTGATGAACCGGATCTAACAAGCAGTATTCATTCAGTATACGTTGATCAATGGGACTGGGAAAAAGTTATGGAACCTACTGACAGAAACCTGGATTTTCTTAAAGAGAATGTAAGAAAAATATTTCAATCTTTAAAAGGAACAGAAGAAAGAGTTACTGAAGAATTTGGAATTATAGGGACTCTTCCGGAAGAAATCAGTTTTGTTCATACAGAAGAACTTGTAGAAAAATGGCCTGATAAAACACCCAGAGAACGGGAAGATTTAATAACAAAGTCTAGAGGGGCTGTATTTATCATCGGAATAGGTGGTGTATTACCTGATGGATCTATTCATGATGGTAGAGCTCCTGATTATGATGACTGGACTAGCGAAACATCAGTAGGGAGACATGGCCTGAATGGAGACATTATGGTCTGGAACCATGTTCTTGGACGTGCCTTTGAACTCTCATCTATGGGGATCAGAGTAGACAGTAAAACTATGCTTAAACAGCTTGAAATAAGAAATGAGATGGCAAGATGTGATCTGAACTGGCATACTAAACTTATTATTGGGGACCTGCCTCAGACAATAGGTGGAGGAATTGGTCAATCCAGACTGGTAATGTTTTTATTACACAAACATCATATTGGTGAAGTTCAGGTTAGTGAATGGCCGGAAAATGTCCTCACTGCCTGTAAAGAAAAAGGAATTGAATTACTGTAGGAGGAGATCTTCAAATGGCGTATGATCTTTCTAAATAAAAGGCACCCCATCTTACAGGCGCTTCCCTAAAGTTATTTACAGGAATCCTGGAAAGTAATTTTCCAGGCAGACTCTTACCGTTCAGGGAAGTTTTCTCCAGTCGATATATCAGAGAATCTCATAAAATTGACAGTTGATACTGAAATTGGAGATACCCGAACTTGAAGAAATGAGAGTTGCCCAGGTAATAACCATAGCTTCAGAGATGACTACAGCAATGAGCCCCTATGATAAAGAACATAGAAAAGATTTCGGTCTTGATGTTAGGACAAATCTGACTATGGGAAGATCATTTACTAATGTTGATTATATACATGCCCAGAGAATGAGAACCTATGGTCAATCTTTCTCCTGTTCCGGAGGTCTAAAGGATGTATATGTTAAATACTGTAATAAATACGCGATAATCAGGCTGCTACTGTGGTATCGGTTTGGCACGATCTTGTATTTTATACTATAAGGTATTATACTTATTAGTATAAAATATTTCTTCTTAGAGGTATAAAATGGCAACAATCAGGAATCCTTTCTATTATGGTGGAGTGGCAGAAGAGACATATTTCTGCAACAGATCAAATGAGATACAAATTTTAAAAAAGGATATCAAGAATGGCCTTAATATTCTTATCTATGAACCCAGGAGATTTGGAAAAACCTCTTTAGTAATAAGAGCCCTTAAAGAAATAAATAATAGATACATCTTTATAGATTTGATGGGCATAACAGATGAAATTGAATTTATTAATGCTTACTTTAATGCAATTTCAGCATCCCTGGAAACAACAGCAGAAAAAACAGTTAGGTATTTTAAAAATGTATTAAAAATCAGACCAAATATAAATGTTACATTTGATATGAATGGTTCCCCATCATACTCCTTAAGCTTTGCCAGAAGTGAAAAAGAGAATGTTCTTGAAGAGATCATGAATATTCCATATGAATATGCAAAACACAGGAAGGAAAAACCCATTGTAGTTTTTGATGAATTTCAAGAAATATCAAAGTTAAATCTGGAAGAAAAACTAAGAAGTAAAATTCAGCTCCATGGTAATAAGATATCCTATATATTTTTAGGAAGTAAGAAAAGTATTATGAAAAAGATGTTTTTTGATAAAAACAGTGCCTTTTATAAGTCCGTAAAACATCTTCCTATCGCAGAAATTTCATTTTCTGAATGGTCGTTGTTTATAAAAAAAGGTTTTAAAAATAATGATAAAAAAATTGATGATGAATTTCTTGAAGTGATTCTGTCAATCTCTAAAGGATTTCCTTATTATACTCAACAAATCGCATATGAACTTTTTAATTCATGTGATTCTAATTCTGCTGTTGACAGCATAATAATGAAGCAAACACTCCATTCCATTCTGGATAGAGAAGAAGACCTTTTCCTCCAGGAATGGGAAAGTTTAAGTTTAAATCAAAGGAAAGCTCTTAAATTAATTATTATAGCAAAAGGTGATAATCTCTATGAAAAGAAAACAATGGATCAGTTTAATCTGACAAATTCAACCCTTAAAAAAGCGGTCGAGGGGTTGATAAATAAGGATGTAATTGACAAAGGCAATAAGCGCTACTACCTTCAGGATCCTATGTTCGAATACTATATTTACAAAAGGTTTATATAATTGTAGAAGGTACATAATAATTAAAAAGGGCTGCCTCATTAACTTAAGAGGCAGCCCTTGAATAGACTTATTTTCTTTAAATTATTCCTGATAACATTTACGGCATAGCAATAATAACCTGAATTACCAAATTTTTGAAATCAATAATATTTGTAGCACCACCTAGGTCAAGTGCAACATCCAGTTTGACATATTCGCCTATAGGCATGGTCATACCGATATTGTGGGTCGCTTCAACCAGGATGCTATTGTCCATAACACTTGTCTCATCTGAACTTAATGCCTCTACAGTTGTATCTGAAACTGCTGCCCCTGTGCCATCAACAGCAACAGTTCGAACTGAGTCTACTGCAGTTTTTGTATTAGTAATAGAGTTTACAAGCTGAAGATCTGCTCTGCTTCCAAGAGTAATAAAGAAAGGCCACTTTTCAGGAGCAATTGTAGCAGCTACCGGAAGGGTAAAACCGGTGGTTATATCAATAACTGAGGTACTATCTCCTCCCACATTATCTATACTATTGGTATAAGTAGTGGTTGTAGTAGTAATAGTGTCTGCTGCGGAGGTAAATGCTCCATCAGCATCAACATCTGCACGGTTAACAGCTACTTCTTTGTCCAGAAGAGCATCGTTGTCCATACTAAACCCAAGGGAAGCTTCCGGACTTAGACCGAATGTAACCATAGGCCCAAGATCGTAGAAAAAGGAATGCCCCGCTCTTGCCTCAATATTAAAGTCAAAGCCGGCTGTAAATGTATCATCAAGAGTATCAGCGTTTCTTACATCCAATACTCCGGCAGCACCGCCGCCTGCATAGGAAATATCCTGCTCTGTTAGAACCTCACTGTAGGTTGGTGTTTCGACATCAAATCCAAAACCACCTCCAAAGAAGAATTCGTTCCCTGAGTCTTTACCCCAGATACCCGGTTTTGTAAGGGTATAGTCAGCATTAAATCCTAGAAAGGTCGTCTTTTCTGTTATATCATCAGCTTCTGTATTTGTAAAAAGAGGTAAAGCTGCATCTGCAGGAGCACTGAAGGTATCCGAAAAACTTGTTGAAAGATTTAGAAAGTCTAAATCAATAAGTACATTTGCTTCGTGCTCCATATTTCCCATCTGTGTAAAAAAAGGTACTCCCAGTGAATAGGAATAAAGAAAGTCTTTATCAGTTTCAGTTATTTCTCGTGTGTAATCAGCCAGGGGTGTTGGCATTACACCTGCACCGGTGGAATTGTAATACCAGTCTTGTACTGTTTCATAGTTACTTGCCTGAGCACTGCTATCTGTTACATCCATATTAAAATATGCACCTGTATTAAAGTCTCCCAGCATAAAGAGGTACTGGCCTGCAAAATCCATGTCATCAAAGAGACGGTTTGCAGTATAGGTGGTTTCTGTTGAAGTTAAATCCCCACTGCCAGGTTGTTGTTCCATCCGTAGTAGTTCCCCCGGCTGTATTTATCGTCCCACTAGACTGGTTTCCAGCAGAATCGGAAGCTGTAAACCCTGCAAAGACAGACCAGGGATTCTCCCCTGCCTTGTAAAAACCGCCCCATAATGGAGAACCACCATTATCAAACCCAGCATTCGTATCTACTTCAAGCTTCTCCAGGTTGGCAAGCCCGGCAAAGAGGTAGTTATAATTAAGAGTGGCAAACTCTGAGCCAACATTAACTGCCCAATCCAGTTCGTTCTCAAATATTCCAACACTGCTATCGTTAAAAACCGATGTAATACCGGTATTCTGAGCAGAAACAAAGACTGTAAGTGTCAGAAGAATGACAAATAATAAAAATACTTTTCTCATACTAAACTCCTTAAAATTTTTATATTATAATTAGTCCTGAATCCGTATAAAAATATAGTCACGGCTTAAAAAGCATCATGAAATAATATTTAGAGCTGGATTCAACTCCAATTCGAAAAATAATTATCAGTGCAACTGGAGATTGTTATTTTTAAGGTGAAATGATAAGATTTATACAAGTTCCCAAACCGCATAGAGACAGCTATCCTGCAAGTTTTGATGATACATTATTACTTTCGAATCTACACGGATAAGATCATCAATTACTTTTCGCAATCTTTTACGTATTACTTTATGTTCATAGGGAAGATCTTCCTTAAATGTAAAGCAGTTTGTCCAATAAAACGTAAAGCATTAAAAGCAATCATTGCTATATGCAGAATAACAGAGTTAACTCCAAACTTACCGGAAGGGAGTCGCTCGATTCCCATATCAGATTTAAGTTCACTGTGGAATTGTTCGCTTGTTCCATGAGAGTGATAAAGTTCAATAACTTCTTCTGGAGTCTCATATAGATTGGTCCAATAAGTCTCGACTTCAATTTCTGGAAAAAGTAATTTAGTACCATCTTTATCTATATAGCGTTCTGTCACTTTGAACACAATATCCATTTCAGAAAGTGTTTCGTCAGAAGCTGGAGTACGCCCGGTATGAATACCTGTGTATACTGTTCTCCTATCGTTATTAGAGATTACTTCTCCCTCTGCTTTTGCTGTTGGGGCCATGCTTCACGGGATTCTTTACGAATATTCCGGGAAAGGTATTCTGGAGTGTCTTTTTGACAATGCTGCTTTCCTTTCCGAAGTTCAGTATCGAGCATATACCCTTCTACTCCAATATAGCTGAAGATTGGGGCAAAACCATCATGACCCTTGTAGGTACGGCTTACACCTTCTTTGTGGCTTTTAGAATTATCAAGTGGAGATACATTACCTTTAGTATCTCAGGGTGAGCAAGTTGACTGCTGGATTTATTATCAGAAAAATTGAAGCCAATTTTTTCAGATATTTTCGCTGCTAATGCAATTCCGCCTGTGCTTTGAACCTGTTCTGTGGTAGAATCTATAGCAAATTTCATTTGCACCCCTTAGGTGAACGTGTATTTGTCGTTAAATCATTATAGCTTAAGGGGTTGCTTTTTAATACTGTTATTTTTATACGGATTCAGGTTAGTGTATCACTAATCTTCTACTTAGTCGATTTTTTTCTTTTTTTGGTGGGAGGGGTTGTACAGAAAGGATCATACTAACAATAGAAACACTCAGGCAGGGGTGTCTCTACTGCAGCCAGGAGGGGATTAAGATCTTAACAACCTTAAAACCATCAACATCAGCTACAAAGGCAAGATCCTTCTCGACTTCAACACCTACTGCATAAATATCCTTACAGCTGCTAACTAAAACAAGATCTTCCGGCGTACTCATATCTAATACAATCAGCCCTTCATAACCTGCTGCGGCATAGATATAACCGGGCTTAAGATGGATATCTTCTATCCAGCCGGAACTAAAGGAGGAGAGAATTACAGGTCTAAGGGGATCTGATAAATCAATCACAGACAGGCCATCCCTGCCACCTGCAACTGCATAATTATCTGTTAAAGCTATGGTGACAGCATTAGGAAGATTAACTGTTGCCAAAAGTTCTGGAATTCTATTATCCCTGTTGCTGTATATCCTTAGGCCTTTTGAACCGTCAGCAACTACAATAAGTTCCTTATTCACTGCAATTTCCTGAACAGACCCTCCGGTAAAAACGGTGTCAATTTTTTTGGTATCCAAATCAAGGATATGCATGCCCTCTTCTCTGGCAGCTATATATGCTTTATTGTCATAAACTACCAGAGATTTTGTAATACCCGGTAAATCAATAGCGTCCTGAAGTTCAACCTGCTGGCTGCCATCTTCAGAATAAGTTATATCACCAAGAACAATTCCGCCTTCCCCATCAGCAATAAGAAGTTTGGAACCATAACCAATTACAGATTCTGCATAGCTGGTATCCAGTTTATTTGTAACAGAAAAACTAGCGCTGTCGGTGGGATTTGAAACATCGATAAGTTTCACCCCATTTCGATGATCTGCAAGATAGAGTGTTTTATCAAGATATGTAAGATCATATGCTTTACCGTCTGTTTTATATTCTGCAATTACAAAAGACCGGCCGGTTGTAAAACTTTCTACAGTTTTATATCCTTCCTTGTCTGTCAAATATATAACACCATTATTAAGAGTGAGAGCAGAAGCTCCCTCCATCTCAACAGTATCAAAAAGGACTGGTCTGAGGGGATCCGAGATTTCATAGATTAATAATCCCTGGACAAGGTCACTGGCAAATATATAATTTTCATTAACAATAAGATCTGTAATACTCTCCATAGGAATCTGCCCAATCTCTGTCGGAGTATTTATATCCGAAATATTAATTATTCTAACACCAAACCCGCTGTCAGCAATATATGCAGTATTTTTACTTACAGAGAGAGCAACAGCATTGTCGCATTTGAAAGTACTGACAATTCTCAAATCAGGGGAATCAGCAGTATCAATAATTTTCAGCCCTCCGGCCCCGTCAGCTACAAACAAATTTGTACCCTGTAAGAAAAGGTCATGAGCAAAATCTGTAACCAGAGATCCTGAACGAGAAGGTTTTCTTTCGGTCGAAATATCGATTATTTT
The DNA here is from genome assembly GCA_027859095.1 of Spirochaetia bacterium. Classification (GTDB taxonomy): domain Bacteria; phylum Spirochaetota; class Spirochaetia; order B11-G9; family B11-G9; genus JAJRQE01. Next base: position 43,337 of record JAQIBN010000220.1, read on the forward strand.
AATTCCTGCTCTACCATCTGCAATAAATACTGTATCTTCTAACAATGCCAATTTAGTGGCATCAGTTGTTTTTCTGGAACCAAGAAGTATTGGATTCCAGGGATCATTTATGTCCAGAATTTTTATTCCACGAAACCCATCCGCAATATAGGCTCTTTCTCCTCTTATTAAAATGTCCTTTGCATCTTCAGCCGGATATCTACTAACTTCCACTGGTCTGGCAGAATCAGCATTATCCACTATTCTCATACCGCTTATACCATCTGCCATAAAAATATAGCTGCCTGCAACCTCTATATCCTGAAGATTGGAACTTCTGTATTCACCAATAACTACTGTTTTCTCTTCCGGAAAAGGAAGACTCTCTGTGGATACTGCTGCACTCACAGAACTGCCTTCCAGGGAAGGACGTATTTGATAAGAGTAGGTTTTTCCAAAAACAACTTCTCTGTCTGTATAACTGGTACCTTCAAAGTCCTTTTCCAGAATCTGATAAGATCCGGAGGAACTCTCTCTCCTTAATATATCAAATTTATCAGTACCTGGAATATTAAGCCACACAAGACTTATCTGCTGATAACCTGAAGCAGCAACGGGCTTAAGAGTATCTGAAGTCAATAAAATGGTTTCTGCTACATCTGACCAGTATGTTTCTCCTGCAAGCTTGTCTGTTTTTAAAGGCAATGCTTCCAATTGAAACTGATATAAAAAACCTTCTCTAAAATTACGAATCTGAAGAGGAGATTCAACATTAGCAAACTTATTTCCATTTATACCTGCAGGATCGACTCCTTCGTCTGCATAAAATAAGTTGTATTCTTCTACTCCAGGTAAACTTTCCCAACTAATGTTAACTACACCATCTTTCTGGGCAACATTGAAACCGGGAATATCACTCAGAGATTCAATAATTGATACTGATTTTTCTCTGGTTTTTCCATTTCTTCCATGAGCAGTTATTGTTACCAGCTGCTCTCCTGTAAAATCACTGGAATATATAACCTCAGAAAAACTACCATCCAAACCAACAGGGATAGTTCCTGAAATCTGTTTATCTGAAGAAGAGCTATCCACAGAAAAAAGAGAATACTCAAGGCTTTCGGGCCCGGTAAGGTTTATATCAACTGCGGAAGGGTCTAATACATTTCCTGAAATACGTATTGCTGCTCCGTATGCACTGCCTTCCTGTGGAGAGTTTATAGTAAGCTTGGGGCTTACATTCCCATCATAGAGAGTTAGTTTATGCTGGCTTGAATCTCCGCCCTCTTTTTCTGCCTTAATTAGTATATCAAGGGCTCCGGAATAATCTCCTGTAGAGAAACTTAAAAAGAATACTCCGTCACTTCCGAAGAATAATTCTTCTGGGGCTTTTTTACCGGCTATTTCCCAGGTTACTACTCCCACTCCGTGTACGGAATCAAGATTCTCTGATGATGAAGCAATCTGGCCTTCTATTTGGATTTTTGTTGTGTAGAAGGTGCCGGTTTCGGGTGAAATTATTGCTATGTGTGGGGGTGATATGCCTGTAACAACTGGCGGTGTTTGTTCGATATCGGGAACAGGTTCCGGGGCAACAACAACCGCTGGTGTTAGTTCAATGACAGGTTGTATTTCTGGAACAGAATCCGCCGGAACGGCGGTGTCTACATTGTTTGGTTCGATGACGGGTGTTGGTTCCGGGGCAATAACAACCGCTGGTGTTTGTTCAATTGCAGGTTGGATTTCTGGTACAGAATCCGCCGGAACGGCGGTGGCTACATTGTCTGGTTCGATGACGGGGTCCGGAACAGGAATAACGGTTGGTTCGGGAGCTATAGCGATTGTTGGTTCGGGTTTGAGTGCCGGGGCATTGTCCGGTTCGGGTATTATATCTGCTTTTTCTTCCGGAGCATTACCTTCCCGGACTCTGTAAATGGCTATTATTGGTTTGCCGGGGATGGGTCTGGATTTCAGGATTAGTTCGGAAAAAGTGTCTCCGGAAATATCCGGTCTAATCACAGAGATTTCCTTAGATGCTTTTTCAGCAATTTTTGGAGAGCTTACTGGAAGATTTGGTTCAAGTGTCTTAAACTTATCTTTAGTTAGAGGTTCCTCTTCTTTAATATCTACTGGGGTTTCCTGTTGATCAGGTGAACTTTTCGGGTTAGATTCCGGCACGTCCATAGAAGGTTGATCAGGTAGTACAGATTCTTCTGTCACCGGGTTAGCTAGCTGTCTTTCAGCAATCTCTGATTTTTCAGCAACACTGCAACCACTAATGACTAATACAGAAAGAAAGAAGTAGAAAATTGGTTTTAATCGCATACGGATTGCCCTCTAAGATTCACTATCATGGGACATTAATTGTTACAGTTACACTAACAGGAGTATTTTGGACATTCCCATAAATATCTTCTGCCAAAGTTGCAGTGACAATAAATGTTCCATCCGTTCCCGGTGTAACTGTATATCTTTCTCTATATACGGTAGTACCAGTCCATCCTAAGGAAGAAGGTAGAATAGTAGCATCGGATCCACTATTGTCAAGGATAAGATTTGTTCCAACAATAAAAGAACTTGTATTTATTGGCTCTGGAAAAGTTATTGTAATGTCAACAGTTGTTGATGCTGTAATTGTACTTTTGTTTGTACCAATTGAAGCCGTTAGATCGAATGTACCAACTGGTGTAACTGCAGGATGGGTTCCAACAGTGTTTAAAGTTATATCCTCAATGCCTGTTTTTGGAGTGAAATCACCAGATGGATTTGTTGTAGATTCAGCTGAAGTCAGGGTTATAACTACCGTATCGAGGGCTGGTTCAAGCATTGTAAGCTCCGCAGTAGATGCATCTGCAGTCCAACCTGGTATACTCCCAACATAACTAATAAGGGTAGACAAGGTACCAGTTATTGTTTTAGTAGTGCCACCTGAAGAATCAAAATCCAATGTTGGCTCAATTGATGCAGGGTTTAACTCTTCATCGAAAATAAAAATAATTGTATCTCCAGTATCAGCACCAATATTATTTCCTGTATCTTTGAAGATTACATCAGTTAATTTTGGCCCGTTATCCCAGGTTAGAGTCATATCATCTGTTGAAAAATTACCAGCATTGTCAGTTACTTTAAGCTGTAATGTATAGGGACCCTCTAAATCATTTTCTACATAGACTGTTGGATTCAAACTACCTGAACCTAGGTTTGTAATTGTTACTTCAGTACCACCACCAGTCTGAGTCCATTCATAAGTGGCAATTCCGCTAACATCGCTAGAGGCAGACGTATCCTCAGGTGCAGTTGCATCACTATCTGAACCAGAAATAGAATTAAGTGAAATTAAAGATCCTGTAGTTTTATCATCACCCGCAAAAACAGTTGGGGGAAGATTATCAATCGTTATCGTAAGACTACCACTGGGAAGAGCGGACCAGTTATCTGCATTGTCACCAGCCTGAACATAAAGAGTATAAGCACCATCAATAAGATCATCTACAGGTGGTGTATAGGATAAACTAGCTGAGCCAGAATCAATCCACCCACTGCCGTCCGTAAAGCCATAACGATATTTTGTTGCACCAGCGACAGATAACCAACTCCAGGTTGGCTTTCTGTTCTGTGTAAAGGCATCACCTGTTACTTCCGGTGCGACAGGAGCTATTGCATCAATTTCAATCTCAGCTGAATCAATAGCAAAAGGTCCGGTTATATCAAAAGGACTGGAAGCAACATTTGCCCCAGGACTGGTATCAGTAAGACCAGATCCTATGAGCGAAAAGACATCCAGTTTTGAATTAAAATGGCCAGGTTGAATGTCATATTGATACCTAATAATATCACCAATAATTGTTACGACATCTGTAGTGTATGAGCTACCTGCTCCTTCTGTTACTTTAAGTACCGGAGCAATTCCTGCTAAAGACTCAGAGAACTCAACATCAATATACAGGCTTACAGAATCATTAAACAATCCTCCTACTACTTCATCAAGTGCATTATTCCTCACTCTTATATCTTTAATATAAGGTGGGAATTCATCAAATATTGTATGATTTATCACTCCTGCAAAAGAATTGCCATCTTCATCTTCAATATTTCCACTTATAGTTAGATTATTAGCGGTTACAATATCTGATGCAAAAGTAAGAATGATCGCTGAATGATTCGCTCCATCATATGCAGCAGTGTCAATAGTGCCACTACCGGTAGAATATTCATAATTGCCTGTATCCAGTGCTCCGGCAGCAACATTTTCGCTGAAAACAATCCTAATCAAATTCTTATCTACCTGACTGGCAGAGATAAGCGTCGGTGCTAGTTGATCATAAAGATAACCAGAATAAAGAAAGGTTGCCGGATTTGCGGGGTTTCCAACTCTGTCAAATATTTCACCGGTTTTTGGGGCAAATGTCAATTGTTCTGTTCCATCAGCAGGGGACGGTAGTCCTGAAGTGATAGCTATCTCTAGCAATTCAGTACCTTCAGTTGGCGATGTACTAAAATTCCAAGTTAAAGGTGTTCCATCAAGCTTCAAATCAAAATCTGTTTCAGTAACTGCATTGCTACCTGTCACTCCATCGGCAGTTGTATAAACACCCTCACTTAGGGTCGCTGTCAGAGTAGTGTTAGATGGGAAAGTATGCGAAGCAATAGTAGGTTTAACATCATCATCAGCTAAAACGAAATCTTTACTTGATTTATAATCTCCGTCACTTGATTTAATGGTAATAGTTAGTGGTCCGGAAACTGATGCTGCAGCAGGATCAAAACTAAAACGGAAGGAACCAGGAGGACCAGGAAAAACCTGATCTTGAACAGTATTAAAATCAGTAATAAAGGTATCGGGAACTGCCGTTCCAGTACCAGGCTCAACGGCATATTTTACATAAATAGCAGGCATTGCAACTGTTCCTGTAATAGTAAATGCCGGTAATAAGTGGGAATAGGTATTAAAATCTCCAATTTCATGATCTGTAATTGTAAGAGCTGGTCCGGTAGTTTTATCAAAAAGAGTAACAGTGTATTCCGTGATATTTCCATTCCAATCTGTAGTTGTAATAACAATAAACTGAGTACCCGTTAACTGTTCAGGATCAGTAGTAGAAAGGGTAATTGTAAAACTCCCGCCATCACCAAGAGTCACAGTTCCATTTATTCTTTTATTATACTGCTCCTCATAGGTAACTGAAGTCACGGAGCCTGCTATGGTTCGTTTCTCATCACTATAGTCAACAATCGTTCCTGTTATTGTTATTGTTGAACCATAATAGTTTTTTACATTCTGGTCAGGAGATGTTATGTTAATAATTGGTGGAACAGTATCAACAACCTCTGCCAGAAGTGTATCATCCAAAGGCAATGGACAAGAAGTAATAATCAATGCCGTTAAAATAACAATAGTAACGGCAGTTATCAATTTAAAAGTCTTTAGAAAATTATCCATCAGATTATTACAATTTGTACTCAAACCCTATTCCTCTTCATCAATAAACAGAATCTCACTAAACGATCCCGCGTCTGACGCTCTGCTTCCACTACTGTCACTGTGCAGATACGTATATTTCGCCGTAAGGGCGGAATCAAACTGGTTTACCCGGTTGTAATACTCTGCTACACGGTCGTAATTTTCCAATTCGTAATATGTTCTTGCAATATTTAAGAGAATTTTTGGATAAGTGGAAGAACTTTGTCTGCCGGCTTCTGCCATTATTCTTTCTGCACCCAGAAAATTTCTAAGAGCTTCCTGATACTCCTCTTCCATGTAGTATAGATTACCCATATTTATCTTGGGATTAAGATAATTCCGGTCAAGGGAAAGAGCTGAATTAAAAGCTTCTTTGGCAGTAGTAATTCTTCCAAACTGAGCAGCAGTAATACCAAGCCTATTGAAGTCTCTTTTACGCTTGGAATTGGTAGCAGTTTCTTTGTAATCTTCAATTACATTATCAATCAGCTTATCCATATCTCTTTTAAAGTTCTTTACAATTTCGGCCTTGCTTCCATACTGGAGGCCAAGATCAGTCTCCTGAAGTCCTACAGGCCTGAATATCTGCTGAGCTTCTCTTGTTTTAATTATATGCCTAAGATCGGGAGTATCAGCAACTGCTGCAAATTCCATAACTCCAATCCTCCAGGCGGATAGGAAATCATCAGTTCCAATAAGCGTTATCTCTACAGGAACCCATAAGTTTCCGTCAATACTTAAAGTCATGCTTTTATCATTATGAACTTTTCTAAAATCCTTTGAGGAAACACCAGTATTAAAGGCAGCGTATATGTGTCCCGGAACAGTGACAAATGCTGTTTCAATTCCGAGGGCTTCCAGTAAACTGCAGTATACCACTGTAAGGTCATCACAGTCCCCGGTTAGACGAACAAGAGTATCTCTTGGGATACTGATCGAATCAACTACCATGGGGTTTCCCTGAGCAGCATCGAATGGCGAGGTGGGATCTATCTGATAAATTATACCCAATTCTGCAAGACCATAATAAATTTGAATTGCCGCCTGAAGGGCATCGGAGAAGCTGGGAACCATATCATCCTTTACATACTGTTTTATAGCGCTCGAATAATTCCTTAAAGCACTGTCTGCAGAGGTTATAAAGGCTCCAACCTTTCGGTCATCATCCCAGGTTAAGGCTGTCTTGTCCTGAAGATCATAGGAAACAGAAGCTACCTGATTAACAGGCCTGTTTCTCCAGAGATAATCAACTTTAATCTCACCAGTCAGAGGCGTTACTCCATTTTTCGAAAATACCGCATCATTAAAAGAGGCAAAAAGATCAACTTCAACAGTCTGGCCTGCTTCCATCTCGGCAATCGTAATCGCCTTTGTAGGGTTATCCATAAAGCCGGCCTGAAAAAAAGAAACATCAACATCATAAATGGAAAAATCCTCGGTATTGGTTATGGCAACCGTGCCAATTGGATTTGTTACATAATAACTCTGCATGGCTGCAAAGATTGAGGGCAATCCCTGGATGTCAAATTTTATACTGCGAATAATTGCCTGGGGGGCATCAGGATCTTCTCCGAAGCGATAGTGTCCGGAAAAGCCAACTCCGAATGTAAATCCATCAAAGAGACCAAAAGTCTGTGCGTCTCCTATATACTTCATATATTTTAAAGTAGGATGAATATCGATACTGAAACTGTAGGAAGGATCCAGGGAAGCCCTGAATCCTGCACTTGCAAGAAGGTTGATTGCACTCCTGGGAACATTCGCCGAATCTATATTGGGAAAAACAGCCTGGGATACTCCAAAATTTAATTCTCCGCTCAACTCAAAGGTTTTTGAAAACCTATTGGAATAGAGCGCACCAAGAGATGCAAAATAGTGAGTATGATCCCATTTATCCTCCTGATCCCGCTCGATATCATCAAAACTCATAATACCAAACTGCAGCGCAGGTTGAAGCTGAGGCATGGAGGGAATTGGATATCTTATATTTCCTGAGATTTCCGTAAGAGTCGCATCGAAGCCATAGTCAGCAAAGGGGCTCAGACCAACATAGTCAACACCTATGGAAAGGGGAAAACTATAGAATTTATTAAAATCTGTTGTTTCTTCTGAACTAAGGAATGCAACAGGCAGGATAGACAGTGCAACAGCGAGAATAACAAATATTCCTCTACCGATTGAAAGGGGATTTACCGATCTGCTCACAACAATCTCCTAAGTAAATTTAATATTTAACGATTTTTTTAAATGGCAGACTAATCAATAGGGCTCAGAGAAAATAATAACTCCACACAACCTTTATTGCTATTAACTAGTATATAACACATTTTTTACTATTTTATACCTATTATTTGTAATTTTTTCTTATATTTCCTTTTTTTTATATAATAATAAATTTTGATCACATTAAAACACAAAAAAAATGCTAAATTTTGCCCATTGATTCTTGAAATTGAGAACGGGATTGTACTTGGTACTACTGGAATAATTGGTGTGGGCTCAGGAATTTATTTTTCCTGGCTGATGTCCAGCAATATCGATATGAGTCTTGGAAGGGATCTCTGGATTGAGTTCATTGAAGCGGCTTCGGTAACTAATTTTCAGTTAGCTTATTCAATCTTTGGCGACTATATAGATGATCCTGATCTTCAATGGAAAATAAATATTGGAGGCCAGACACTTATTTCCCTTGCTTCCCGGAGGTTTACTTATAAATATATAACAGATAAGGACCCTTCTGAAGGAAGAGTTTTTTCAGTGATAAATAGCTATGCATGGTCTCAATTTTATCTATCGATAACAATGTATGAGATTTTTAATTCCAAAAATGAAAACCTTAATAATTCTCTGGGTATACTTGTACCTAACTTGGCCGCTCTGGGAACTTACTACCTATGGGAAAAAGGAGGATGGTCTTTTCAACGGACAGGAATAGTATCAGTAAGCGGGTTGGGAGGTATGCTTACCGGTATATTTACCAATATGATAATTGCAGAGCTTGGTAATTTTAATCCATCCAATACTCTTACATCATCCATTATCCTTGGAGCCAGCCTTACAGGGAAAATTATTGGTGCATATGTTACATCCAATATGGAACCGGATGCAAAGGCCGATGAATCACTATTTGCAAATTTAAGCTTTACGCCCCTGATCAATCAGAATGGTACAGGTTTTATGATGAGCTTGCAACTTTAGTGCCTTTAACAGATACTACATTACTCCATGGACCAGATCCGGAAACATTAACGGCCCGGACTCTATATTCAAGGCGGGTTAGTTTTTCAGGATTATCGTCTATCCATCTTTCAACCTGTAAATTTTTGTCTAAAAAAATCCACTGATTTGAATCAAGGATGCGCCTTACCACTTCATAATGACCAAAATTCTTTACTCCCTTCCATGTAAGATTTATTTTTGAATCAACAGAACTCAATACAAGTTCTGTAATTTTCAGAGGAACTGAATACTTCTGTTCCGAAGCAGGCTTATTCTGATTTTCTTTTTTCATCTTAGCAGCATTTATTTCATTTCTACGTGTTTCAGCCAATTCTCTAATCGTCTCTGCAAATGCAGGATATCTGGCTAGAATTTTTTCGAAAGTTTCCTTGTCCAGACTATATAAGTCACAGTAGCCTTTTGCAATTATTGATGCAGTCCGGGGCATACTCAAAAGAAGAGCTATTTCTCCAAAAAAATGTCCATCAGAAAGAGTTGCATATATAGTGCTGCCATCTGCAGAAACTACATCAACATTGCCTTTACTAATGAAAAACATATCAAATCCCAGTTCACCGGCAGTTACTATATAGTCTCCTGGTGTATAGACAACAGGTCTTAGATTCATGATCGTTTCTTTAATAAACTCTTCAGAAGCGCCTTCAAATATTGGTACTTTCTCGATAATGTCCTTGTTTAAAAACAGAGAAACCCAGGTTTTCAAGGATGAAGGAAGCTCTGCAAGAACAGAGGATTCATCATAGCCCCTTCTTGTCTGCCACAGATAATCAAAATACGAGTTTATCTTACGGCTAAGGTCTTGTGGGATGTCTCTATATCTCAGGAAGGTGTTAAGTTTTTCCATTTTTTCACGATGCTGAGCTTTAGCTACATCTATATTAGCTATAAGACTGGCAATATTACCAATAATAAGACCATACATGCCGGCACCGATAAACTCTATAAAAATTACATATATTATTTGATTAGTATTTTGGGGAAGAATATCTCCGTAACCAATGGTTGTCAGAGTTGTTGTTGTCCAGTAGAACGCTCGTATATATAGATCAAGGGAATTTAAATTATCCGAATTCCCGGTCATCATAATCCAGCCGCAGCCTATGGTATGGGCAGCCATCAACACCCAGAAAACAAGAAGAAACAATCGAAAAATAGAGGGATTTATTTTTTGCCCTCCAAGTCGTTTTAAAGACTTATTTATCCTTAAGAGCTTTAGAAGCCTGTTTAATCTGAGAATCCCTATTATCTTTCCTAATCTTCCAATTGTAAGGAGCTTACTTAGGGAATACACAGGGATGGCCGCGAGAAAATCTATCAGAAACCAGGAAGAAAGATACTTTCGGGCGACCTCTTTTCTATCAAGAATATACTTTCCTCGACTGTATATTGCAGTATTAAAGTTTACTATAATATCTCCAAGAAATATCCCTGTAATGATGATAGTTGAAACATTACAAAATAGAACACCGAAGATATCAAAAATAATTATTAATGGAATAACAATTGCAGAATAAATAGCAGTAATAAGAACAATACTATCCCATAAATATCTTATTCTGCTATCCGGGAGAATCATCTATGCTACAATCCCTTTGACGCCAGAAAATTAAAAATAGCGTTATCATCAATGAAAGAAAGATCTATGGCTATTTCACCAAACATCCTTTCATCTCCATCATTCTGCATTCCTAATACTTTCTCACGCTGTTCTACTGTCATGGCTCCAATTCTTACCAGTCCATCACCTATTCGTTCTACCATACTCTAACTCCAATACTTTGATCTATTTCCATAACTATGTTGAATAATTAATAGTTTCCATTTGCCCGCGAACTATAAAGTATATACATAATAGTAATATCTGCAAGAAAAATTATCCCTTTACCAATATATTGCAAAGTATTATTATCCAATCATGAAAGAAGCTATAAAATTTAATGAAGTCAATTTTAGTTATGATACAGCAACAGTACTTGAAGATGTAAGCTTTGTAATTAACCGTGGTGATTTTATCTCAATATTAGGTCCCAATGGTGGAGGGAAAACTACTCTGGCAAAACTTATGCTTGGATTATATACACCTAATTCCGGCAACGTTCTTATCCATGAAAAACCACCAGTTCAAAACAGAGATATTATAGGATATGTTCCCCAATATTCACTATTTGATCCTAACTTTCCTGTATCTGTACTGGATGTTGTCCTTATGGGAAGGATAAACAATTTTTCAATAGGATACTCTAAGGAAGATAAAAAACAGGCAGAAAAAGCAATGGAAAGTGTTGGAATTAGCGATTTAAAAACAAAACCTTACTCTGATCTATCAGGAGGACAAAGACAGCGAGTTCTAATTGCAAGAGCGCTTGCTACTAATCCTCAGATCCTGCTTCTTGATGAACCGACAGCTAATGTTGATGCTGCTATTGAATACAAGCTGTCTGCAATGCTGCGAGATTTACAGAAAACAATGACTATTCTATTAATTACCCACGATCTGGGCTTCGTCTCTGAGCTTGTTAATAAGGTAGTTTGTGTAAATAAAAAAGTGCATATTCACCCTACCAGTGGTATCACAGAAGAACATATTAGAGAGCTTTATCATGATAATATGAGAATTGTCCGTCATGATATTAAAGAAGGGACAATATAATGGGTGATTTTTTTGCAGCTCTGTTTAATCCCGCGATTCCATTCATTCGCTATGCGCTTTTTGCAGGTCTTCTTTCGAGTATTCCATTTGGTATAATTGGAACCTGGGTAACCATTAAAAGAATCAGCTATTTAGCCGGTGCTATTGCCCATTCTGTTCTTGCTGGAATTGGAATGAGTCTTTATTTTAATGCAAAGTACAATTTACCATGGCTTCATCCTCTTCTGGGCGCTCTGATCGCTGCAGTTATTGCCGCATTAATAATTGGATTTGTAAGTATAAGGGCAAAAGAGAGAGAAGATACAGTTATTGGCGCAATTTGGGCAACAGGAATGTCTTTAGGTCTTTTATTCATTGCAAAAACACCAGGCTACATTAGTCCAATGACCTATCTCTTTGGCAATATACTTATTATCTCACAAACTGATTTAATAATGCTTGTTATATTGGATATTGTAGTTATTATACTTGGATTCTTATTTTACCATCAATTTCAGGCTATTAGTTTTGATGAAGAATTCGCTCGTATCAGAGGGATAAGAACAAATCAATTTTATATTATTCTTCTTTTGATGACGGCTATAACAGTAGTACTAATGACAACTATCATCGGGATTGTAATGGTAATTGCCCTGCTCACAATTCCTGCAGCCATTGCCGGATTTTTTGCAAAAAAAATATGGATGATAATGGTGATCGCAGTGGTTTTAACGGCAATTTTC
>JAQIBN010000018.1 GCA_027859095.1 Spirochaetia bacterium
GTTATTATAATAGTTTTTAAAGACTGTACATGCTTATAATTTTCATTTAATTTTCCCAGACTACTTTCCATTGCCCTTGAAAAGGCAATTATACCAGCTGTATTTTCTGTGCCTGGCCTAATTGAAAATTCCTGTCCTCCACCTGTTGATAAAACATTTAGAGGTTTTTTAATGTAAAGCATTCCTACTCCCTTTGGTCCTCCAATTTTATGAGCGCTGAATGAAGCTGAGTCAATATTTAATAATTCTGGTTTAAAAGGAATTTTACCTAAAGCCTGCACTGCATCTGTATGAAAATGAATCTGTCTACCGTTTTTTTGTTCAAAATTTCTAATAATTAAACCTATTTCATTTATTTGCTGAATAGCCCCTGTTTCGTTATTAACAGTCATTATTGATACAAAAGTAGTGTTTTTTTTAAGAAGTTTTTCTATATGCCCGGGAATTATCAGGCCATTTGAAGATGGTTTTATGAAATCAATTTCAAAACCAAAACTTTTTAAATTCGTTGTAAATTCATATACAGAAGGATGTTCAATTGCTGAAAGAATTATGTGAGAACCTGGTTTTTTTAAAAATAATGATGAGAAAATAATACTGTTGGATTCAGTTCCTCCAGAAGTAAATATCAGCTGCTCAGGTTTTATGTCCAGTAAATTTGCACATACATTTCTACTGTTCTCCAGCTCCAATTTTGATTTTTTTCCTGAGGAGTGAATAGAAGAAGGATTACTCTGAAAATTTAATAGAGCTTCAGAAATGAGCTGTGGTAATTCAGGTAGTATGGGCGCAGTAGCAGCCCAATCAAAATAGATAGAAACCATACCCGGATAATAAGCAAAGAACGTATTCATTTCAATGAGTTTTATGAAATTATACTATGCATAATACTCAATTACTTGCAAAAAGACTATATAATGTGTAATCTATGTATATATGAAAGAAAAAACATGTTGTTCCGGAATTATTATTGAATCTTATGCAGAAAAGCTTAAGGTTTGTGGTCATCCATTAAGACTAAAAATATTATGTCTTATAGAAAATGAGGATGCCTGCGTTACAGAGTTATGGACTTGTCTTAATCAATCACAACCAGTAATTTCCCAGCATCTTGCTGTATTGAAAGAAAAAGATATTGTAGCTTCAGAGGTAAAGGGTAATAAAAGATATTATTCTATTTTAGATCCTTTTATAAAAACTCTTATTAGGGATATGCTGAAGTAGTATTGTATTGAAAAAACAGACCTTTATTATCGGAAATAAAAAAACATCTGTTAGATTCCTCCCCTTATCTGATTTATTATCTTTTGATTATAAAACCGTATTAGCAGCTTTTGATACAAATACCCGAAAGTTTTTTCCAAACATTATTCCTGTGGATGAAATTGTTCTTGATCCAGGTGAAATCACAAAAAAATGGGATAGTGTTGAAGCAATTATTTCAAAGGCAGTAGATATTGGAGTTGCCAGAGATTCGCTTTTTGTTGGCATAGGCGGGGGAGTGGTCTGTGATATGACCGCTTTCGCAGGATCTATATATATGAGAGGTGCAAATACAGTTCTTATTCCTACTACACTTCTTGCCATGGCAGACGCAGCATTAGGTGGGAAAACAGGTATAGATTTCCTAGGCTATAAAAATATGGTTGGAACGTTTTCACCAGCATCAGAAGTGAGAGTATGTATAGATCTGTTGGATACACTTCCGGACAGGGAGTATTTAAGTGGTCTTGCTGAAATTATAAAACATGGATTACTCCGTGACACTGAACTACTTAATATTTTAAATAACCAACATGCAGCAATTCTGGCAAGAGATCATGCAGTTCTAAGTGACCTGGTTGAAAGGTCAATTATTGTAAAAGCATGGTATGTTGAACAGGATGCTGTTGAGTCTGGTATCAGGACACATTTAAATCTAGGGCACACCTTTGGGCATGCCTTGGAATCTGTATCTAACTTTGAAGGGTTCTCTCATGGAGAAGCTGTAATTTGGGGAATTATTAAAGCCCTGAAAACTGGTGTACTGATGGGAATTACAGATCCCTCATGGCTGGAAGAAGTTCTTTTTCTTGTAGAGAAATATTCCTATAATCTGGAAACTCCTAAAAATATTGAATCAAAAGCAATAATTGATGCTCTAAAAAAAGATAAAAAAAAGAAGGGTAGTGCCGTCCATTTTGTACTTCAGAAGAATCAGGGTGATACATTTCTTAGTCCAGTAGATGATAGTTTGTTGATGGAAGTTATTTAATTTTAAGGATAATCTTATAGCGTATGAAACGTAATCTTCAATGTCTGTTTACTTCTGATCTTCATGGTAATGAATTAAAATACAGAAAATTATTTCACCATATTAAGGTTTCTCCTCCTGATGCTGTCTTCCTTGGAGGAGACTTAAGCCGGTCAATACGAAATATTAAAGCAAAAAATAGTAACAGCGATTTTTTTATGTT
>JAQIBN010000047.1 GCA_027859095.1 Spirochaetia bacterium
GTGGTAGAGAGTATTCCCTTTTTTTATCGTCTTGTTTCTGGAATTCTTATCTGTCTTTTATTTGAAAATCAATCTGTCAAGTTTGCTATATTTTGGAATCATGTTCGGGCGGTGTACAACATTACCCGGAACATTTGTCGGGGTGGTTGTATCATGATTTATACTCCAGGGTCCGGGGGTAGCAGCTTGCTGCTATTTCCGGCCCGGTTACTGGGATCTTACCCCCTTGGTGTCAGACTCAGAAAACAATTTCCCGGCTGGATTTGAAAGGCACTCCCAAAACCGTGATAGTTAGTAGCTGTTGTGGTTGGATTTCTTTGGATTAACTGGACTCAAATTCTTTTGGTTTAGCAGTTGAATAGCTGAGTTGAGCTGCCCGACCCTTATCTGGGAGCTTTTTCCTTTGGGATTGTTTCAGAAGATTTTATTTTTTACTGGAGGGTCTGTTCCAACGTCAATTCAACTGCAGAGGAGGGAAAGGGAACAGAACTTCCAATATCGGAAGCATTGCCCCAGATTTTGCTCCGGGCTTCGGATATTGGCCGTTCTGTTTAGTGAGGTACGAACGACTTGCCCGGACGGTTTTGGGCTTCATAGCCGATGGCACAGGATGAATTACTGGGGTTCCGGGATGGTCAGACTTTGGTTGCCGAGGGGGGAGTTGGTTTAGAGGCGAAGGGAGGGAGCAAGGGCAGCGTTATGGTTTTGTGGTTGTTTTTGGAATGAAAGCTTTTCTTATGGTTGTGGGTGGTTGTCTGGGGTGGTATTTGGTACTGTCTTTGCGGAGGGACTGAGCCGGAGGCGGCGGTTACGGGGGGAGACGAAGGCCACATTTTGAGTTTGGATGGGCTCTAAGTGCTGTAGAATAGAGGTAGGAAATAATTCTTTAGGCATTTGTGTAGGCAAAATACGTTAATAATGGATAGAATTACATTCTTATTCAAGGAAGTCAAAGAAAATATTTCTTGACTAAGTGCTTATACTGTAATAAAATAGAGCTAGAGAAAGGAAAGTATAGGAACCACCAGAAAGTTAAAGTGCTTATCTAATAGAATAAGTGTTTTTATGTTGACTGACTAGGCTGTTGGTATTATCAAACTTATGATAATAATAACCCGCGAACTACTGCAAGATCGACAGGACAGACCCAAAAGGGTGCTGCCAGGGCTTATTGTAACAAGCTTTACAAAGAGGATGCTCTTGTTCCTAACAGGGGTAGTAATCTTGTTTTTGCCAAATATGCTGAAAACTGGTGGATTTGGGACAAGTGTGAGTATGTTAAGTTTCGGTTAAGCAGAAGGGAGTTAAGCCGGAAATATATAGATTCCGGCAGGTCAAATCTTAAACTTAATATTCTGCCTTATTTTAAGAATATGAAACTAAAGAATATAACAAGTTATGATATCGAAAAATGGCTTATGGCATTTGCTAAAAGAGGTTTATCGAATCAGACTGCAAATGTGAATTTTACTTTTCTGAATATAATGTTGAGTGATGCTATTAGGCGCAAATTACTTGATAAAAATCCTGCTGCCAGTGTTGCTCCATTGAAGGAAACTCCCCGAGTTAGAGATATCCTGAGCATATCTGAGGTTGGGCTAATTTTTGATAAAAAATCTATTGAAAAAATTTGGATGAAGAAAATTTACTTTTTGGCAAATCTTCTTTCTGCATGTACAGGAATGCGGGTAAGTGAGGTTCGTGCTGTTAGGGATGAAGTCCTTTTTGATGGATATATTCTTGTTTCAAAGCAGTATAGTAGCAAATATGGACTTATTCCCACAAAGACCAAAGATTCCAGGCAGGTACCAATTCCCTCTGAATTACAGATAGAGCTGGA
Organism: Spirochaetia bacterium; assembly: GCA_027859095.1. Taxonomy (GTDB): domain Bacteria; phylum Spirochaetota; class Spirochaetia; order B11-G9; family B11-G9; genus JAJRQE01. Next base: position 1,841 of record JAQIBN010000047.1, read on the forward strand.
TAAATTAAGAGTTCTTAACAACGGTCAATATCTGTTTTCAGCAAAAGGGGGAGAAAAGCCTGTTTCAGCCCAAGCTTTAAACAATGCGCTTAGGCGTGCTATGACTGAAATTGGTATACCTAAAGATGATCAGGTCAAAAGAAATCTAAGTTTTCATGGATGGAGGCATTTCTTTAATACCACAATGAGAACTAATAATATCAGTGACAGTAAACTACAGAAATTAACTGGTCATAAATCCCAGGCAATGACTGATCACTATACTCATTTCAAAGCAGATGACTTTCAGGATGTACAAAAAATTCAAGTAAAGATTCTCCAGATGCCCCTAAAGGTAGGGTAAACCCTACCTTTTGCAGCACCAAAAAACCGGTAATATTGTTATCAGAGAAGAGAAACAATTCGTTACCAGTTTTTTTCTTTTATTAATTATTTTTTAAAAGAGGTGTATTTATGGAAGCTTTATTGACAGTCAAAGAGGCAGCTGAGATTACAAGGCTTAAAACAAAAACTTTGTATGCTTATGCTGAGAGGAGAATTATTCCTCATATTAAGTTGGGGAGTCGTTTATTTTTTACAAGGGAGAAGCTGGAGGGTTGGATTGAAAGCAATTCTGTTCCAAGTATTGATGCCAGGAAGGTTCAGAAATGAAGACTCCTTACCTGACAATAAGTAAGATTCAGCAGGCAGTAAAATTCCTTGAGAAGCGGAAGACTCATGCCAGGGGAATAGGAAACAAGGAATGGGAGAATGAGTTTGATAATGCCATTACGGTTATCCGGGAGATGGCTGGGGGTAGATTTAAACTCATGAGTGATCTACCGGAAGTAACAGGAAACAATTTACCTGCGAAGTTTATTGAAGAGGAGAGCTGGCTCCGACAGCCGGGAGAGACTAATGCTGCCTATCATGCTTTTTGTCTCTACCGGGACTACGGCGGAGATAGAAGTATAAAGAAGGCTCTTACCCGAAGCAATACTCCTATGAGCCGGAGCGGGATATGGCAGGCCTGGAGTAAGAAGAACCTATGGGTCAGGCGATCAGGTGATTATGATAAACACCTGGATAATATCCGCAGGAGTGAAAGAGAGAACACTTTCCGGGAGAGGGAGAAGAAACATCTTGCTATCTCCCAGAAGATGCTGGATCTTGTCGAGAAAAGACTTGATAAGTTTGATTCCGAGGAGCTGTCCCAGGGGATGATGATGGAATGGCTGAAGAACTGTGTTTCCATTGAAAGAGAAAGCTTGGATTCAGAAGCTGAAGAGGGAAAGCCCGGGAACCTTAAGCAGATGCAAATTTCCTTCTTCGAAGAATTTGGCGGTGTGTGAAAAGACGTTTCTTTCCGACTGGAGCCCAGAGAGCAGCTCTTAGTCTAATAAAAAGCGGTGCGAAGCACATCCTTCTTTTCGGAGGTGCCAGAAGCGGTAAAACAACTATACATGTCCTGGCTCTGATTTTCCGGAGCCTAAGATACCCCGGAAGCCGTCACCTTATCTGCAGGTTACGGTTAAAGGATGCGAGGAGTTCAGTTCTCCATGAAACAATGATTCCATGGTTAAATCGTATTATTGGAACAAAGTTATACAAACTAAACCGTCATGATAATTACATTAGCCTCTACAACGGCAGTGAAATTTGGATTGGCGGTCTTGGCGACAAGGAACAGGTAGACCGAATTCTCGGCCATGAGTACAACACAATATATTTTAACGAAGTATCCCAGATTTCCTATCACGCCGTAACAACTGCCTACTCCAGACTTGCCATGGAAACAAGATCTATGTAGTGAATGACCACGGCGGCCACAACATAACAACAAAGACCTTCAACGATCAGCTTACAGACAAAGGCTGGTATGAAGATGATTTCCCAGTCTACTGTGATCCAGCAGGAGGGGAAAGAATCCAGGAGATTACAGGCGGGACAAAGGCAAACAACGCCGTAGATTCCGGCATTGATTACATTAATAGCCTGATTGAAAGAGAAAGGTTCTACATATCATCAGAATGCGCTGGAGTACTATCCGAAATATGGGACTACTCCAGGGATGAAGACGATAAGATTATAAAGATAAACGACCACTACATGGATGCAGTAAGATATGCTATATTTTCGCCGGTTCAACAGGGAGTCATAATAGGGTAGATATTACATAATAAAAAGAATATTAATTAAGCAAGAAATCCCATGGTTGGGATTTAAGTCTGGAACCAGTATTCCTCCAGAAACTATGAATTTATGAATAATGCAAACCTGACAATTGTCATTAAAGAAACCTCGGGTAGCAGATTCTTTAGGTGGTATGAAGAAATTCCAATGGAAGAATAATTCTGAGGGAAATGTCAATATCTTGTGCCATCACTCTTGACATATTCCATATTAAAACAGGAATATGGTTTTATCTTATTGTTTATTGGACGTAAATGAGTGACAAACATTTTTTAAAACAAACACTACCTTTTGCAGAATACCGCTATTCAAAAAACAGTGGACGGCACTACAAATCCCATATGCATAAAACCTTCAGTGTCGGTGCCATAGATCAAGGAGAAGTGATATATCAGATTGAAGGGAAGATGGTGAAATTACAACCAGGAAGCCTTGCACTAATCAATCCGGAAATACTTCATTCCTGCAATCCCACCAAATTTTCCAAACGAAGCTATTACATACTCCACCTCGATGTTGAGTGGTGTTTGCAATTGCAGCAGTCCTTATGGCAACTTGAAACATTTAGTCCAGTTAACACCATTTTATTGGAAGACAATTCGATCTATCAACAATCCATCAACACTATGGAATCTTTAATGGACGAAGGGGATCAGCTGGAAAAAGAACAAATACTGGTTGATCTTGTAGAAAATATATTTTTACAAACTTACGAACCTTTGGCTGTAAAAAGTGAGCCATCTTTGCAAATAGAACAGCTGAAACTGCAATTAGGTATGAATTTAGATATAGATACATCCATGAGACAGTTAGCCATTGAGCTAAAAGCCAACCCATACACACTGCTCAGACAATTTAAGGCAGCCACAGGCATAACGCCACATGCGTATCGATTGAACTGCAAAATAGAACTTGCCAGAAAACTTTTACAAAAAGGTTTTAATTTGTCTCAAGTTACCTTGGAATGTGGTTTCTTTGACCAAAGTCACTTTCACCGCCATTTCAAAGCAATAACAACAGTTACTCCCAAAGAGTATCAAGTCAATTTTATACAATAATTTATTTTTCAAAAATTCTATACTCTTACCAAAAAAGGAGAAGTTATGGAATTACACATATATCTTGCATTCGTTGTTGCTACTACAATCATGATTGCATTACCAGGTCCAAGCGTACTTTTGACAGTCGCCCATAGTATTTCATTCGGTTGGAAACATGGTATATCTACTGTTGCTGGAGCGACAATGGGAATTGCCGTACAGCTTATAGTCGCTGCAATCGGTCTAACCTCATTGTTAAATGTTGTTGCCGGAGCATTTGAATGGCTTCGCTGGGCTGGAGCTGCATACCTTGTTTATCTTGGAATCAAGCAGTGGCGGAGCGCAAGTAAACCTCTGGAGTTTGACACTTCAGCGGTCTCTAAAAAGAATGTATTTGTTCAAGGGCTAATTACTACGATCTTTAATCCCAAGAGCCTAATCTTTATTGCAGCATTTCTACCTCAATTTATCGATGTAGCGCGTCCTCCTGGATTACAATTTATTTTTATTGTCCCAACATTTTTGGTAATCACTTTTACTGTAACATCAGTTTGGGCATTGATCGCAGGAAACATAAGAGGATTTCTACAGAGTCAGAGAGCCTTTCAATCAGTCTCACGGGTAGCGGGAGGATTGATGATCATAGCCGGAGTAGGCCTGGCACTGGCTCGTCGTAACAACTGAATAGAAAAGAAAAAAATGGCCGAACAAATCAATGAATCCGAGTCTTAGTACAGCACTTTGTATTTAAGATCCTCGTAAATACAAAATGGTCTTACAGTTTTATGATTAGGACGGATCAGTTATTTCTGTGTTCTATGGCTTTCAGGTACTCTCAATTGATAAGGTAACATATACCGGAAATAAGTAGAAAAAGTTTAATAATTAGGAAAGAACACCCATAAGTTGAATTTGACTCTAGAGCCAGTGGACGGTTTGATGTTTTAAAAACATGATTGATTACTAAATGGATAAACTTAAATATCCCCCCGGCCGGAAGAGAAAAATCATCAGGAAACCATCACCAACAAAATAACCTGATAGCCGACTAAAACTACCAGGTTGAAGAAAAGTAACTACCCGCCGTAAGTATCCACACAAGAGTCTGACGCAACCAACTGTACCCTTGCCCCATAAGAAGCCAACGGACAAACTGAACACCTTTGGTCTTTGCAAGCTGCACAAACAACTACATGATTTAACTTAGGAACCAAAGCTAAAATGGCATGATTAAGAGCCTTTGTCATAGGAACACCCAGCCCCCAGGCAATACGCCTAAGAACAAACCCTGCCTGTCTACTGATTTGCGGTGTGTAAATCCTACTTTTTTGATACATAATGTACCTCCATATTGTTTTTAGCCGAAAGGAAGGATAACCACCCTCTGCTTTCCGCTCTTGAAAAGGAAACACATGCCTTCATCTGACCATGTCAAGGCCTACGTAGTAGCCCGAAGGGTCGAAGAGCCTTTACCTGGGCAGATAAGGCTGTATACTTAAAAAAGTGCGGAAGCAGGGAAACTGTAGAACCCTTTTACAGGAAAGGTTTCTAAACAATTATAAATGTTAAAAAGTTTTACTGATTCAATAAAAGGATAAGAAATAAAATCTTCTTGTTTTTGAATATAGAAGTAAGTAGAATGAAGGGAGAAATATTCATATAGAGGTTAGTTTTTTCTATCCATTCAATAATTAATCCTATTATAATTGGTCAGTACAAAAGGTGAAATTTGTTTATGATTTTTGATTCAGAAAATACTATTATAAATGAAGAGGTTGGTAAACATATACTAATTGTAGTAGATATCAATATATTGGATTATGATGAAGTTAAAAAAGAAATTGTAGGAATTATACCAGATAATTATATTGATTCCAATTCGCTTGCGCATACACTACCCACTGTAGGGCTTTGGCGTATATCGTATTTATCCATCACTCGTTTAACTTCATCTTGTGAGCATTTACTTTTTTTAGCGATTTCCTCAATCCATCCGATTTTTTTTTCTGATTTTATCATAATTACCTCGCTTCACTGTATAAAAAGGATTGTGTTTCTTCAATTCTGTTTTGAACCTCTCTTTTTATTGAAGGAATAATTCCACCAAGTTTTGTTTGTGCATATTCTATATGCTCATATTGCCTCAATTTTAAAGCTGAACCACCTCTTGTACCAACAATCTCGGTAATAATCTTAGTACGATCTTCATACCATTTTAAAATGGGGAATTTATCATTTGCTTGATCAATAGCTGTATAGGCAATATCATATATTAGGTAATTATGTTGTTGAATATGGTCCTTACTTTTTAATCCTGTTTGTTTGATTAAGCCTTTAGATACTAATATGGAAAGAATGTTGTTAAGATCTTCATAAGCACCAAACATATAACGAATCATTGGAACTTGACGCAAGTCAGGTTCTCTGTTTTCAAATATTTCCTTTGCGAGATTTAAATAACGCAATTCTTTTGTTTCATCATATAAAATAAGAAGTTCATGGGCAAAATAATCAGGATATCTTACCCAGAAATCCATTGCATACAACCGAGCTTTACCTCTAAATATTCCTTTTATTTCAGGCTTATCTCTATCAGAGAACTCTTCTGAACCGTGTACTAATATATACAACATTCGTATGGCATCTTGTAACAGTGATGTTGATTTTTTCATAATTACCTAGCCTTCTATATTATATAGAAAATTTCTCATATTTCTACATAAAAATTATCTATTTTGATACAAATACTGATTTATTCACGAACCTTCCTAACATCTATCTTTCCAGTTACAGCAGCTGAGATTAAAGCACTGCGACGTTCTTGTAATAAAGAGATCACATGGAATGCATGTTTTTCTAAATTCTGGAAAATTTCCATACGCATTTTTATAGATGTAATA